>DASQWJ010000213.1:0-2114 GCA_035640315.1 Nitrososphaeraceae archaeon | reverse complement strand
ACGGGTCTGATTGTATTCGAATCCAAGATAATTTGCCAAGTACTACTTGCAAATAAAGCGAATGTAAATCTTTTGGAATTAGCAGGACCAAAAGATTACAAGAAAGAGGTAAGATAAAGTAACATTAGATTAACAAGACTGCTGCACTTACAACTGTAGTCCATAAACCTTCTTTATGACCCTCGGCAGATTGAGTAAAGTTTTGTGTCTTGTATATTTTTCCCGAAAGTCGCCATTGCTCCTGTTTTTCATCCCACGTTAAAGAATCATCGTTGGGTAGACCCATTGTAGTAGCTAGCATTTCCATGGCCATATCTTCTGCGTATTCACCAGCTTTCTGTGCTGTTTCGCCAGTAGAATGATGCTCAGATAGATATCCGTATTGACCATCATCAGCTGGAGCAGCTAGACCTACGGAGGCAGCTATAAGCCTGTTTGGTTCATTAGTGGACTGTCTTGCCATAATAGAGAAAACAACTTGTCCTGATACAAGGTAATTCCTTCCTTCCTGTAAGCCAATAATCTTACATCTAGGAGGTTTTATGCTAGATACAGAAACAATATTCAGATCAGAAATCTTAGCGTCACGTAACGCTAATTCAAAACTTGTAAGATAATCCTTATGGACTCCTTTACCCTTCGTGAAAAACATAGCTTTCGGGACATACAACATGGGATTTGTCAATGATTGGACGTTCAGTGTTTTCTCAGTCATTTGACATGGATTCAAATTAATAAAATATTAAGATTACTTTTGTAAATTTGGATCTTTGATATTTGAAAAATAATTCTTGGTCCATAAATTTTTCCATGTTGATTTTGCGTACTATTTGATAGACGATAGAGATTTTTAGATTTTTGTCGTATCAAATTACCACAGTCATCTTGTTATTTGGAGATTTTTTCACAATTGGGCCTGACAATATCCCCCTCTGAAATATTTAGCTTTGATATCGTGTCGGAACTACCACCACAATCAAAATAATCAGAACCAGTTCCTCCGTCGAGAAAGTCTGCTCCAGGACCTCCATATAGATCATCGTTACCGTCTCCACCTGAAATGTTGTCATTTCCTATTCCGCCGAAAATAACATCGTTCCCTGCATCTCCCATAATATTATCTCCACCGACTCCGCCATCAATTTCATCATTACCGTCATTCCCTGTAATATTATCAAAACCTGCTCCTCCAAAAATATAATCATCGCCAGTCGTTCCCTTGAGATTGTCTGTCTGTGCACTCCCAATAAGGTTTCCTTTCTGTGCAGTTCCAGTAAGATTCTCCGTCTGTGCAGTTCCAGTAAGGTTTTGCCCTTGTAAAGTAGCATTTGTCGTTGTTCCTGTCTGCGAGTTGGATAGTGGAAGAGCCAAAAAACTCGCAAAAATTAGACTTAAAATAATATAAACAAATTTCTTCATCCGAGTTCAAAGAAATACATAAAATCTAGGTATTTAATTTTACCACATATCCTAATCAATAGTCCTCATACCGATTTCTCATTACTTGGGATAAAAATATTAGCAATATCGATGATTCAAGCATTTTAAAGCAAGATATTGATACTAATTTTGAGAATTTGTTATTAGCGCAATTTGAAATCTAGTTGTTTTGAATTAAATGCAATTTTTCCAGATAGAAAGGGAAATTTTGCAGGAATTCCCTAAATTTTGAAATTGGCACTATGGGAATCCTATCAAAAAAATTGCAGTCGTGCTCATGCAAGGTGACTATAACTGGAATAGCCGATTCAATATCTTTTCTCTTATCAAGGTATATCTCTGCTCTTCTAACCTGGTTTGAGCTAAATTTCGCGAAATTAAAACCATGGATTTTCATCCAATGTTTACAATCAATTAGTAGTGCAATTTTATGATAGAATCCAATTACATCAATCTGTATTCTAGGTTTAGTGAAAACTACATTCCTCTCAGAAGAATATCCTGCAGATTGTACAAGTTCCCAAGTAAATAATTCAAAATCATTCCATTCTATCATTTTAGATAGTCTTTCAAAATCGCAGCCCTTATTCATCGCCAAAAGAATTGTGTTTAGCTTGTCTTTCCTTGAAAAAAGCACTGAACCATTTAATAATTGACCTATTCCACTATTGATT
>DASQWJ010000212.1:0-5162 GCA_035640315.1 Nitrososphaeraceae archaeon | reverse complement strand
GTAGTAGGCTCATCTAATATCAATAATTCCGGTTGTTTGACGAGTGCTTTGGCAATTATTACTCTCTGTTGCTGTCCTTCAGAAAGTTCCCCTATTCTCTTGTTCCGATAAGCCCCAAGTTCCACAAACTCAATCGCACTCTGTATAGCTTCTCTTTTAATATCTGTCCCTATTATACCAAGTGAAACTATTTCGTTGACAGTTGCAGGAAAGGTTTGCTCTACAGATTTTTTTTGAGGCACGTATCCAATTCGTTGAAGTATTTTCTTGTTTTGTCTGATATTGGATCCAAATAGATTGATCTCTCCAGAAAAATTATTCATAATTCCAAGGATGCATTGAAATAAAGTCGTCTTGCCTGCTCCATTAGGACCAATGATTCCTAGGAAATCGCCCTTTTCAACAGAAAATGAAATATGGTCCAGAGAAGGGAACGAATCATAATAATACGATAGGTTATCTACTTTGATTATTGGCTGCATTCTAACCCCATGGATAAATTCTTGATATTTTCATGCATCTTGTCAATGTAACCTATTCCTGCAATTTGTTCATTTTTTGTTAGTCCTTCAATAGGACTCAAGACCAAAACTTTATCATTGGGAATCTCTTGAGCTATTATTAATGCGTAGCGTGGGTCCATGAGTTCCTCGGAATAAATAACATCAAGACCAAGATTTTTTGCCACATTAATGATTTCTGCTAATCGTGCAGGAGTCACTTCAGCTTCTGGTCCAGTCTCTGAAATGCTGTGTTGCGTCAATCCATACCTTTTGGCAAAATATGAAAACGAATTATAAAATGAGATAAAATCCTTCTTTTTACAAGATTCCAATTTGCCCCGAATTGTTTTGTCAAGTTCATCTAGCTGCGCCAAAAATGACTTCGCGTTACTATTGTAAGTATCTTTATTACCGGGATCGATCGAAATCAAACCATCTCGAATATTTTCCACTTGTTTTTTTGCAAGCACGGGATCTAGCCATACATGAGGATCAAATGTCATGTTACGCCTGTCTGAATAAGATGCATTCAATTCATTACTTGCGTCAATCTTGTGAGGTGGATCTATTTTTGTCAACCAATTTTCAATTCCTAAACCATTGTAAACAAGAACATCCGAGGAACTGATAGTTTGTATTTGATTTATTGTTGGATCAAAATCATGTGGTTCTATTCCTGTGGGAATGATTAATGATGATTCTATTTTGTCACCACCCACCTTCTTCACAAATTCGTCAATCGGCAAGATAGAAGAGATGACCACCAATTTGTGAGACGAGTCTGAAACATTTTTCTGGTCACCAATTGTACTTCCATTGTTATTATTTGCTGATTCCAGATTCAAGAGTGTTGTCGAGTTTGTACTTTGTGATAAATCCTGCGCATATAAGCTATGAGTCAAAGAGGAGAGTAGCACTGGCAATATCAAATGAAATATGAATAGACTTTTTCTCCCCACAAACAATCAATGTGTTATTAAGAATATATACTTTTTTTATTAATTATAATTAATTTATCTTCCTTTGTTAATAAAGCTTTCTAAATGCCAATTCCTGATAAAAGTAGCTTCTGATTTCGCAGTTTCTCAATTACTTAAGACTAATGCTTTCGGGAGTTGCAAGTCCAGATTGGTCTTGAATGGTATTGTTTTTTCAAACTTATTGAGTTGATTCGGAGCAATCCCACGGAAGTTGATATTGTTGTGTATTATATGGAATTACAATTGATACTCGTTCTTCGGGTTACCTATTTCAAGACTGCTAAGGAATTAAATACAAAAATTGAGCTTTTTTTGATCGTCACTATATTATCATCCAAGTACTGCTTTAGACAATAATCACGATATCAGCATGCTTCAAGATGGCATAATCATTATATCCAATAACTCATAATGAAAATCTTATTGACTATAGTGAGTGTCTCGCTAAATGAAGATATAATCGAAAGTTTGGACAAGCTCAAGTCTTTGGGATTTTCAGGACGATCAGAAATCATACGGGCGGGAATTAGAAATCTCCTATCTGACGAACGTATGAAAGAAGATCTTGATGGTGAAATTAATTCGTTACTTTTGGCAGTACATGATGAAGATTCCGATGATCAGGTCTCATCTATACGACATGATTTTGATAAAATAATAATTGTACACCTTCATAATAAAATAGACAAGGATAGATGTCTGGAAATATTTTCACTGAAGGGTGATGCTAAAGACGTTAAAGAGATATCAAGACAACTTCAGATAAACAAAAGGATGCATTTTGTAAAACTGATAGTAGTTTGAAACAAGAGAAAATTGGAGCGACGTCCTGTCCTTGCTTATCAGCGCACTACAATAACTGTACCCATTGTTTGAAATTTTATCAAAAAACCAAAATTGAAAATTGCTTCATGGTCGCGTTTATATAGGGAAGTATTTTTATCGACTACAATTCACACGGTATGAATAATTGAGGTTAAACATACGATCAATTAGGAATAGGGACGGGATGCTCGAGAATAACAGTGAATGTTCATGAAGCATAGAGCGATGGACTTTAGCAGTCAAAAATCATTTAGTTTATTTTATAATGACATTGCAAGATGGTTTTTTCTTTTCTTATTTTTTGCAGGTATGTTTTCATGTTACGTTTTTGGTATTCAACTAGCACTCAATTACGCGATACAACACAATTTTGACTTGTTCTACTTCAGTTTTACCATTCTAAGTGGTCTGGGTACAATCTGGGGATTGATGGCCCATAGAGAATTTACGAGATCCTCAGATAGAGTCAACAACACCAGAATTCTCGCCAGCCAAATTAATCCTCGAATTGGAAAATATGAATACAAATCATATAATCCTGAAACGCATGAGTTTGAAGAAGGGTACATCCCGTTTGGACCAATAGATTTTTGGGATCCAGCCACATACGCTCCGGAATGGGTCGACAAAGGCAAGTATTGGCATGTATTACTTGGACTTCAAGTTCCGAACAAAGAATTGATACTTCAGATTGTCAAAGATTCTGACTTGTTAAACACCAGAAATAGAAACGTAGCTACTACTGAAAAAGAAACAATTCAACTTCCATGGGCAAAGACCGACTCTATAAAGAGGGTACGATATAGGGTAAAAATACCCCAATGGGCAGTAATGCGTGCTGATTATCAAGGTACAAAATCAAACAACCCAGAAGGAATTGTCTCAAATCGTGAAATTGGAAAATTGAACAGAAATATTGTACTACTCGTGGACGAAATAATTGAAAGAGAGAAATTTAGAATAAAGTATCCTTGGATGATAACAGGATTATGGATATATCTTTACAAGAGTCTGCCGATCAAGATAATCTACAACGAAATTCTTGAAAAGCTTCCTGGATTCCATAAATCAATAGTAAAGGAGGCCAATGAAACGCTAGCAGATATAAGAGAAGATAGGTTAGTCTTGGCCATTTTAGAGGTGGCACAAACCAAAGGAATTAACCAAGAGAAGATTGAAAAAATTTCAACCCTTATTAGATTTCTTGATGGGGTATATGCAGATATAGGACTGGGCGAAGGATCCACAGAATATCATAATTTTCACCACAGCCTTGAAGTTTCTTACATGGCTCTTAAGATGTTACCAAATACAATAAATAATTATAGATTCTCTGCAGACGATATTGAAATTCTCCTTGTGTCTGCTCTTCTGCACGATTACGACCCACTTCAATTTACGTATAATAGCATTAGTTCAAAGTCAGAAAATAACGGTTACCCTAATCAGGAATCGACAATTCGTCCATCTGCAGGTCCCAGAGTATATAGGACCATAGAAACTATCCAAAGGTATCAAATACACGATGCTTATTTCAAGCTTGACCAACCTAATCTGGAAAGAGTCTTTGAAAATTTTTCATTTAAATTTAACAATCAAGCAGAAGTAATACCTCAAAAAGCAGAGATTGAAAAATCTGACAAGAGTTTGATGGTCGAGGCATTGATTTGGAGAACAGATTTTCCCTATTTTAAACAAGAAATAGCTCAACAAAAATACAAAGAGCTGCTTTCTGGAATTAAGGAAAAAGATCATGATGTTGGAAGAGTAAATATCCTTGCAGAAGTGTTATGGCTTTCTGATTTATCCGTTACCTACATGGGTTCAGATCCTATAAGGGCATGGAATAGAGTCACAAGCCTGTACGACGAACTATTCCTACCCAAATTAGAGGCCGTTTCTAGAACTGATTCGTATTTTTCTGATTTTGCAGACACGCATCTGTTTCAAGAATTAATAAAAATGAGGGGATTTCCAGATGTATTTAAAAGCAGATGGAATTCTGTTTATCAGTTTTTTCATGAGGGTAATCCATCTACTGTTTTGGTACGTACTATAATGAATGCCCGTAAATCTTTTCTAAAACTCAACGTATTTGTAGGATACTTCAAAGGAGAAATTATCTACCAGATGGCAAATCAGATTTATGCGGAGTTTTTTATTGGAATCGGAGAGGATCAAAATGAAATCTCATTTGCCAAATCTAAAATTGCAGAGTTGGAGCCCCAAAATGCATCTGTTTTTTGGGGAAATTCTGTAAAATTGCTGCCAAGCATCCCTGATAGATCTATTGATAATTTCATTCTAAATATACCAAGCTCAGCTGGATTGGACATAATAACTAACAAGATATTATTTTCTTCAATGATTACTACAATGAGAAAGAAGCTGACTAATGTCGGCAACCTAATTGTTCTCACAGATATTCAAAAGGGAAGCGACTTGTTCAATTCTATCTATGACGAAATTCTTTCAAAGGGCTTCACTGACTGTACAGAGGTATCTAACTACTATTTATCAAGGTTGGACCCAGCAACTCTGCACTATCCTTCGTCTCCGAATATGCTATCATTTTGTAACAGAGATCCAATAATTTCGTAATCCCCCCAAGTTATTTGTGTTTAATTCGACGACAGTAGTAAACGCTGAAATATGATAAATTGTCTCCTTGAAATGAGCCAAAATGTATGCAGGAAAACTAGGATCTTGCTAATTACAATGACAACATTCATTCTATTTTCATTTCAATAAAATTATTTTCATCAATCCTAGGCTAGATCGGCCAAGTCAGGTTATATCCGCAAGCATTTCAATGCAGGACCTATGCGTTGCATTGACAGATTTAAGAAACTGG
>DASQWJ010000211.1:0-2421 GCA_035640315.1 Nitrososphaeraceae archaeon | reverse complement strand
TTTTACTTTATCAAGTAATAGTTTATCATATTGCGAAGCCTGTTCAGTAACCTCCACTAATGCCTCCCTTTTTTGAAGATAATCATGATATTTTGGACTAAGTTCAGTAACTATTTTTTCACTCTCGTAGATATCGTTTAATTCATTCTTTAATTTACCAAGCTCCAAATTGATATCTTCTCTAATCTTCAAGTTCTTATCCAATGTTGATTGGATATGCATGATCGAAGATTCTGCCTGAATTATTTTTTCTTTCTTCTGTCTAGTTTCCAGCATATTCTTCAATATTGATCGGATCTCATCATTCTTGTTAACTATACTATCTTTAATATAGTCAATTTCATCTTTCAGCGATTCTGTAATAGACTTTATGTTTTCTAGTTCCTTTGAGTAGTTACTAAGATCATTTGTCATAGACTTCTTTATCCTAGTAACTGTTCGTATCCATGAAGAAAATTTCTCAGCGTTCTTCTTTGCAATACTATATTCTTCTATGCCAAATGCCCTTCTTAGTATTTCAACTCTTCTTTCATTATTGGATGTCAATACATTTTTCATCATCTCTTGAGGAGTATAAATTGCAAAGCGATATATTGTCGAAGTAGTTTTTGTTTGTGTTCTTTCGTTGATTCCAATTATATTTAGAATTTTAGACTTTAATTCACCTACTGAATATGAATTTTTTACTCCATCTTCATAAAGGAACCCTTCCTCTTGAAAAATTTTATTTCCTCTTCTTAAAAGGGATCTAAAAACATTGTAACTTTTCCCTCCACTTTCAAATTCTAAAAGTACGGAACCTTTACTTTCGCCAATTCGGAGCAAATGATTTGCGTCAACATCACCCAATCCAAAAAGGGCAAATTCAATAGCCGATAAGATTGTTGATTTTCCTGAGCCAATGTCACCTTGAAATAGAATTCTACCCATGGGAAGTTCAATAGTTGTTTTTTCTTTGTAACTCCTAATATTGGTGATTTCTATTTTCTTAATTATCATAAAATTGTCTTTCTAAATGTATAGGAATATGCAAGAAAATAAAAGATTATTGATTTTTTATGGTGATCTCTATAATTTGGCCTTTATTCAGCATAATCAAATAATGCGGCTCATTAATAGCATTATCTAAACTGTCAAAAATACGATCTCGGAAGTAAGCAAAAAAGTAGGATGCAGTACAGACACAAGAGATTTAGAAATAACAAAATTCATGAGATAAATAATCAAAAATCCAAGTATTTTGCATTAACTATTATAAGTTTTAAAGTCCTAGATGAATTTTAATGAATACATTAGTAATTATTTTGGTAGGAACAATTGCTCTTTCATTGGGAATTTCGTATCCAATGATGAGTCTAGCCCAGCAGGATAAACAATCTGAAGAACAGCTTCCAGATCAGATAGATGTTCCGATGAATTTGACTCTGAAGCTCAAGGATGGCGGAAATGAAGAAGTAAATGCAACAGAAGCAAAAGATGTTACTGTGAATCTAAAGGTACAAACCGGTCAGGATGGAAGTCCTACTGATATACCAATTACAGCAAAAGTATCAAATGATACCACAGTTAAAGACCTTGAACTATGTGCAGTAGTCCAGGAAGGAAATGAAATGTGCAATTCATTAGAGGATCTAGTGAAAGCACCTGAAGAAAATCAATCAAATGAAACATCATCTGAGTCATCAAGTTCTGGCAACTCAACTGATAACGGTGAAGATAACTAGGATTTATCCTAGTTTAAGTTTTTTTTATATCATTTTTCAAGAGACAGATTTCCTGTACTTAGAGCGTTCCGATGCTGAAAACTAAGAATTAAAAGCAGAAAAGTGATTGTTTCAAAGCATAGTTCAATACCAGTAAAGGTAATTATATAAACGGATTTCCTAAATTTATTGCAAACTTGGTCTACTTTAGATCTCGCATGTTTTTGTAACGCTCTGAGGAATTAGCGGGTTCCGAGGGAATGCCAGTCACTCTTTCCTTGACTATTCTTAGCTTATCTACTGGCGAGCCAGATTGAAAACCATCTGATGGCTCCTCTCCAAAAAGAAATCTATTATGAATTTCATCTTCGTCCCTATTTAGCCAAATATGTTCTCCATCGTAAGCATCTCCTAGACTTTTGGGTATCCAAAAACTTTGTTTTCTTACAAGTCCCTTTTCAATAAGAAAATGATTCTGAGATATCCGTTTAATGCGGCCAAGTTTTTTTCCATCATTGGATTTTACTTTTTTGTCTTCAAGCTCTCTCCATAATATAGTTGGACCTGCTATATTTTCTTCAGGCATATGAAACATTGGACAACATTTGATATAACAGTATAAAATCTCATAACTATAGAATCGTTAAATTCAATATTGATCAGGTAATTATCAGACATGGCAAAGGTAAAAATTGCGGGCAAAAAAATGATTGGCAAA
>DASQWJ010000210.1:0-2980 GCA_035640315.1 Nitrososphaeraceae archaeon | reverse complement strand
ACTGCCACCAGACGAACCTCCAGCGACATAATCGATGTTCCATGGATTACGGGTAGGTCCAAAACTGCTAAACTCTGTACTAGAGCCCATTGCAAACTCATCAAGATTTGATTTTCCAATTATTATGGCGTCGTCATCTTTCAATCGCCTAACTACGGTTGCATCATATGGTGGAATATATCCCTCGAGCATTTTTGAGGCACATGTAGTTTTCAGGCCTCTTGTACATATGTTATCTTTTATGCCTATTGCAATACCTGCAAGTGGTCCTAGCTTCTTTTCATCTTCACGCACTTTTCTATCTACCAAACGGGCTTTTTCTAATGCCCCTTCACCGTCTATAGAGATCATAGCGTTAATTTTTGGATTAACCTTGTCTATTCGTTCGAGAATTTGGAAAATGTACTCCTCCGCAGTAAACTCTCTCCTACTAATTCCTGTATTAACTTCTTTCGCAGAAAGATTGTATAATTTGGGCAAATTATTAAGTTATCCTGGGCCCTTTAATAAAACTGTCCTTATTATTTTTGGAACACCCTAATGGATCAGATTCAAAAGATTTGGCATTATCTTCTCTTAGTTGATAAAAATTTCTCTCCGGTGATATAGGTTTGATATCAGATAACGTTATACTATCCAATTTATTCAAATATTTTATTATTTCTTCAACCTGTAATTCATACTTTACGAGCTCTTCCTCTGTTATTTCCAATTTTGAGAGCCTACAAAGGTATGTTATTGTTTCTTTAGAAACCATCGCATGTTCACTTTAATGAATATAAATTTTTATGGTGTCAGTCTATCTATATCTCTTGGATAGAATGTCACGTCACGTATGTTATCACATTTTGTAATAGCCATAAGCAGGCGTTCTAAACCCAGTCCAAACCCAGCATGCGGTGGAATTCCATAATCGAATACTCTAAGATGATAATCAAACGCATCAACATTTAATCCTTGTTTTTTCATCCTTTTTAAGAGTTCATCCTTTCTGTTTATTCTCGTACTACCAGATGATATCTCCAAAGATCGGTACATAAGATCAAATGATTCGCACATTATCTCATCTTTTTCATCTTTTGTCTTCACATAAAATGGTTTAATAGAAGTAGGCCAATTAGTGATAAAATAAAAAGTATCAGTTCTATTGTCTTGCAAATTTTTAATCATCTGGGGTGAAAGATCATCCCCCCATTTAATATGCTCCTGTACTTTCTGTAGCTTGCTAACTATGTCTGAATAAGAGTACTTTGGAAAGGGTAATTCGATTTTTGGCAATTCCAAATTAAGATATTCAAGCTCACTTTTGTTCGTTTCTTTAATTGAATCAACTATATATAAGATCATTTTTTCCAGTAATTGCATTATATCATTATAGTCAACAAATGCCTGCTCGATATCAATAGAAATTGCCTCTGAAAGATGTCTGGGAGTACGTGATGGCTCCGCTCTAAAAATTGGTCCTATTTCGAACACATTCTCAAAGGCCATGGTCAACTGCTCTTTGTACAACTGAGGACTTTGCGCCAAAAATGCTTCCCTATCATAATAAAATATCGGAAATAAAGCAGCCCCTCCTTCTGTGGCAGTTGCAATTATCTTAGGTGTATTTACTTCGATGAATCCATGCTTGGTCAAAAACTCTCTGACAGAGTTTAAAGTAGTATGCCGAATATGGAAAACGCTTCTCAGAAAATTTCTACGAAGGTCTATAGCTCTTAAATCCAACCTTGTATCAATACCCACAGAGATCTTGCTCTGAACTATAAATGGAGCCGCTTTTTTGGCCACAGAAAACACCCTCAACTCCAAGGGGATAAGCTCAGAACCGCTAGGTGCTTTTTTCTGTGATCTAACTTTCCCACGAATTGCAATTGAGGTATGTTCTTTTAACTGTTGTATCTGGGTAAACAATTTCTCAGAGCATTCTTTTCTCTTTGCAACAACTTGTATATCACCGTCTCTATCTGTTATCGTCACAAATTGCATATTGCCATGATCGCGGATGCTAGAGACCCATCCCATAATTATTACTTCATTATCATGAAGGTTTGAGTTAATTTCAGATGAATAATGTGTCCTCCTCAGTTTTCCTATATTTTCCTCTTGTAGCACTGTATCGCTCAATTTCAAAGACCTTAACAGTAATTATGGTGTGGTACCACTACATTAATTATTATGTTTGCTTTCATCGTACCTGATTTAGATCGTAATCGATTAACGATTTTCTATTTTATGACCTCGGGCAATTTGAGTAGAACATTGAAATGTAGCCCAGAATATATATTGTGTCATTGCCAAAACCTGACTTTCCTATCCAAATTAGCCTTACTGCTAAGCAGGTAGTTCAGCCAATTTTAAAATCACAGGTTAGAAGATTTGAAGGTTAAAATTTGAATTAATACGGGCTTTAATTATTCTCATAGAATAAATTATTATAGCAGTTTGTATGTCAAGAGAACCAAAGACTCCTTCACATTCATATTAAACCCAATTTTTTAGTTTAGCCTTCATTATCTCCAATTGTTTTGTTTTGTTGCTCAATTAATGTTTTAATCCTTCGATCTAACTTTTTTTGTATATAAATGACAGTAACACCAACAATAATAGTGGACATGATGGCAGCAATTCCAATTATTGAGCCTGTTAGTGTTTCAGATAGTTTGTTAATAATGTCCTCAGACATTTGTAATAGTAGAATTAGGTTGATACCAACTGCAATACCTACTAGAAAACTTATTCCTTGTTCCTGAATCAATTTTTTGAGATAGTTAGAGTAAATTTTCCTATTATAGAATACGCATTTAGCTTTGGACATTAAAGAGGGACAAAATTTAACCTTCATTGTATTATATGGTCTTTTTTCCATACTCTTCATATAATAATTTACAAATCGCCACAGTGGTTGAAAAGAAATTAACCTAAAAAATTTTCACATTATAGGTGAATAACTAGGACCAATATATGTAGTTACCATTTA
>DASQWJ010000209.1:0-7322 GCA_035640315.1 Nitrososphaeraceae archaeon | reverse complement strand
TATTTTTCAGATTTCAAATACTTCAGGTTCAGATGACAGTGGTTTCGTCTTTTTCTCTGGATTTATTTCATCGATGCTGTCTACCAGTTGAATAATTTTGGTATTTGTGAGAACAGTGGTTATTTGTTCTAGTTCAGAGCGAGCTCTAATTAATATTCCCCGTTTCCTTGTTGCCATCCCTGAGTTATCGACAGGATTAATTTCCGTTGCAATATACGGTGGTCTACTCCTATATTCTGGTAGTTTGATCAAAAACACGGGTGGTATACTGGTTACTTTTTTCTCCCAATCTTTTCCTTCCTTTAAAAATTGAGACAATCTTTCGTCTGCCACATGTTATTACTCCAATTAGGCATTTTTAAAACCTGCGTTATGATAGAATCGAATCAAAGAATGATTTTAGCAAAATTACGCCAACAATGAACCAATTTCCTTTGTGATTGTTGAAGACTCAGGTACTAAGGTTCCATTGGCATGTATAGAGTTAAATCAAAACATTGTGCAGCTTATAGTCAGTCTAATATCTCAATTGGGGATCCAAAATAATTATTCACCAAGCTATTACATTCAAAATACTAATTAATAGTAGTCTATAGGAATATCAAATCGCATTTGAGTTACTAATAAAGGAATCTAAAATGGTGCCTATTGAAATCTATTGAAATCTTAGGATTTCGTAGTATGCAAGTTGTTTGAATTTTCTAGTTTTAATTCGGAAATTCAATGGAAGAGCTGTCTAATTCTAATATTGGAATGTAAATTGAGTGCGTATCATTTCCTATCTTTTCAACGAAATTGTATTCGCCCGTGAGTTGCCTCAGTTCGATGAATTTCATGCCGGGTTTTTCTTTTTCAACTATATAGTGAACTAAAGCACCACCTAGTGCACCCGTCTCGATAAACAGAATCTGCTTTTCCTTATACTGTATGTGATAGAGCATAGGAGTTAATCCTAATGCAGATTGGGAAGAGAACAATATCACTTTCAACATATCGTTCAAATTCTTGTATTTCAGAAATGTGATTGTGGATTCATCCTTTGTCATACAAATCATAGAAAAAACACCTGAATTTCATTGTATCGATCTGACCTGTTAATTTCAAGTATGATATACAATATTCACGTGAGCTTGAATGTATTGATTAATAGACTTGATGGAACTTAATGTCAATCAGATATGTAATAATAGAGCCATTAACAAGTGGAATGTTAATATTAACGAATAAATTCCGTACTAGAAGAGAGTGCAAGAACGACACGACTATAATTCAAATATAGGTTTGTTCATACTCTTATGATATTAAGAAATGAATGAAAAAAAAGTGTTTTTGTTAATCTCATTTTTGATATTTATTGTATTCATGAGTTGCCAAACATTCAATTCATTTACAAATTTCGTAGAGGGACAAATACCAGCAGTTGAAAACTCTACAATTCAGGCTCCACTAGCTTTACCGGATCTTTTTGCAAAGGTAGAAAAATCAGTAGTACAAGTAACTGAGGTAGATAATTCGAATGAATTAGGATCACGTTTAGGCTCGGGATTTGTTTACGATAACAGTGGCCATGTAATTACGAATTATCATGTTGTGGTACCAGGTTCGAACAATAATGATGAACTGCAAGTAAGTTTCCTAGACGGTAATGTTTATTCCGCAGAGCTCGTTGGATTTGATCAATTTGCAGATTTGGCCGTAATAAAGGTAAACAATATAACTTCTGACAAGTTGATGCCATTATCACTAGCTAATTCATCTGCTTTAAGAATTGGGGAAACTGTTGTTGCAATTGGAAACCCATTCGGATTGTCAGGGTCAATGACGGTAGGTATAGTAAGCGGTTTGGGCAGACTGTTGCCCTCCAACGAAAACGGAGAAAATCTTGCTGGCGCCACATCATCATTTTCGATACCCAATATCATACAGACTGACGCGGCTATTAATCCGGGCAATTCTGGAGGACCGCTGATCGACACACAAGGTAGAGTTATTGGAATCAATACTGCAATATTTTCAAATACGGGTGTTTATTCTGGAGTAGGATTTGCCATACCTTCCAACACAATTAGTAAAGTTGTAACTTCACTTATTCAAAATGGTTCATATCGACATCCATATATCGGCATAGTTGGCCTAAGTTTGACTCCAGATTTGTCCAAGCAAATCGGCCTCAGTCAAAGCAAGGGATTTCTAATTACTAGTATCACAGATGGGAGCCCTGCTGAAAAGGCAGATCTACAGGCCGGAACAACTACAAAAACCTACAATGGCAGGGAAATTACCACGGGAGGCGATATTATATTAAAAATTGATAATAGGGAAGTCACAAAGATTGATGATATACTAGCATACCTGGAGAGTCAGAAACAAGTTGGGGACAATGTGCATCTCACGATTCAAAGAGATAATGCCATTAGGCAATTGGATTTGGTGTTGGGAGAAAGACCCAGTGCAGATAAGATAGATTCGTCATTAAATGATTTTCCAAATAGATCTCCTCCCCAAAATGGAGATGGCAATTATCCAGAAGAACTATATGATGAATGCGTCAGAGTTGCAGGAGAAAGCTTCTGCGATTTTCTATTTAGGAAATAGTGTTCTAATTTATTATATCATCTATCAATTTTACCTACCTACCCTTCAAAAGAGTTATCTCTGACTCAACACACATATTTTGAATCATCCAAGTTTTTCTGACTTTACGTACCATTTTCCTGATCGCGTCCCCAAGACCACGGCTCCAATATAGTTACCTTTCTTGTATACTTTGGCAAATTCTTTACCAAGACCAAAAAAAGAAAGTAATAGATTGTCTTTTTGATGGTAACCTGATTCAATAACTTTCATGCTTAATTTGCTACTAGATTTGATAATTATCTTGCGTGCATCGGACCAATTACCATTCCATGAAATCATTTCGAAATTTCCAAAGTTTTTTGTTGAGACTTGATATCCTTCTAACCGTGCGTTAAAATGTATATTTTTCTCTCTGGAATAAGTGTTCAACCATTCAATGGCTCTATTTCCCATACCTGCTTCGACCCCAAAATTATCAGCACTGGCCAATATTGGGAATTCTTGAACCTTAATGATTTTAAAGTTTGTAAAATTTGATTATTTGAGTTAAAGAACACATCAAATAATAGATTGATTTACAATAGACAAAATGTCAAAAACGAATGATTTAAGTAAACTAATGTGATTAAATTTAATATGTCAAGTGAAGTTAACATTCGTGATAGTCCTAATCATTTCATAGTTCTCGATGCAATTTCAAGGGGTATGAGCAGTATCGATAAGATATCAAAAGTAGCAAAGTTATCGAAAACTGAAATTGAATTAATCGTAAATGATCTTGTCTTTCAAAGATTGATAACTAGCAATGAAAAGAGAGGGTTCCTTGGTAGAAAAAAAATTGAATTAAAGATCACAGAAACAGGTATGGATCTTCTTGGGAACAAGAAGAAGGAACTACAGGACAAGGTTCAAGAAATGCAGCAATACTACGATAATGGAAATAGGACTCAGCTTGAATCATTAATGGATTCGAACAGGGCGTGGATGCCAATGATGCTATTTTCAGGCATAATGAATATACTGTTTTTCACCTCGATGATGTCGTTGATGGGCTTAGCTATGAGTCCTATGGAAAGCTCTCTTGCGGGAAGTAGTGAAGGCGGCAATGCAGATAGTGGTTCTGCAACCGATGATAGCAGTTCGGATAGTTCCGGCGCTGATACCGGGACAGGAGCTGATACTGGCGGATTTGACGGCGGCGGATTTGACTTTTAAATCCCTTAGTCCTAGAATAAAAAAAGTCAATCGTTATGTTTGGAGGTTAAGTTGCCTTTAGTAAAACTAGATGTCTTGCCGTATTTTTGAATAGTGTCTACAATCCAATTAACATCAGTCTTAGATCTAGCAAGGTGTGCAATCTTTATACAGTCCCTTATGTCCTTCGATTTCATCTTGTGCCATACTTGGGAAGCTACCTCTGCTGCGATCTCTTTGCCTATCCCTTCTTGACCGAGCATGTGAATTGATATATCTTGAAAATTTTCAAAATTGTACTGTTTAAAGTGCAGTACCATAAATCTAGAAAGTAGGGGAGTGAGCATATGATTAGTTTCATTGGAAGTAGCAAAAACCCACGTTTTCAACTGGGTGTTTCTTGTCTTCATATGTTTTGTTTCGGCTATAATGCCAGTTTCCATAAGACTGAGAAGAACTGTTTGATCTTTTATCGGCATGTGTTCAATTTCGTCAATTACCAAATATCTGGGACGCTTCTCAAACAAATAGTCTACCATGCCTGATTTGGTACTATGTGTACCTAGGGTAAAATAAGAGCGATCGAGTTTCATGCAACCTAGCATAAACAATGTTTTTGCTGAAGCAGGAGGGCCAACAAGCAAGATGTGTATCGGTCTTTGTGATTCAAAGGATAAAGAAAATAATTTTTTTATGTCTTCGTAACCGATAATATTATCAAACAGATCACATCCTGCAGATTTTTTTAAATTGATATTAATGTTATCACTCTTTTCAGTCACTTCATTCTTGTTAGACATAGCCTAATCAACATACATTTTGATTGCAGCGGTTAAAGACATTCCTACAAAGTATTGATGTCTAATTACTGTAATTTTGTAGACGAAAATTCAGAACATGGAGAACTCTTGTTAAGGAAAATAGTTTAACCATCTGAATTTTCAATACCACCCGATTTTCATCTTGAAGCTTATGTAGACAAATAGAATATACTTGACTAGAACATATAATTTATTTTTGGTAAACTTCCTCAATCTCAACATGCGATATCGAATAAAAGACATACTTGGTAACTATTAGGTTCTATAACTAACAATCCACTATTAATTGATAACTGCAGTTGCCTTACTCGTGTCTCAGTGATTTATTCTTGGGACTTTTTGTCTGCCGACAGATAACCTTGGTTAAACTAGCAAATCATCATATCGAGGTAAATTATTATAGACATCACTAACCAACAAAATCATTAATGCTCCGAAGGAAGAACCGAGAAGACAGTGGTAGATCAGCAAACAAATCCAAGGATCTCCTGACAGTTAGGTGGGAGAATAACCAAGTAATAATGATCGATCAGACAAAGTTGCCTGCTAAACTAGTGTATGTTAAATATCGAAAATATGAAGACGTTGCTAGAGCTATAGAACGATTAGTTGTTAGAGGAGCTCCAGCTATAGGTGTTGCTGCGGCATTTGGAATGTCTCTAGCTGCTATTGCTAGCAAGGCAAAAAATAAAAAATCTTTGCTTAAGGATCTGAAAATCGCATATGAAAGATTAAGATCAACAAGACCTACAGCCGTCAATTTGGTATGGGCATTGGATCAAATTATGAAAGTAGCTTCTTCTAAAAATGATGTAGAAGAAATGAAAAAGTCAATTATCCTTTCATCTCTAAATATGGCAACAGAGGACATTAACACAAACAAGCAACTGGGTAAGAATGGGGCAAAGATGATTCACAATGATGATGTTATTCTCACGCATTGCAATGCAGGTTCGCTTGCGACGGTAGCATATGGTACTGCATTAGGTGTACTGAGAGCGGCCACTGATATGGGTAAAAATATACGCGTAGTTGCGACTGAAACAAGGCCCGTAATGCAAGGCTCTCGATTGACTGCATTTGAGTTGGACCATTATGGGATGGATTTCAGCTTGATCCCAGACACTGCTGTAGGACACATAATGTCAAGTGGTTTAATTAAACGAGTAATAGTAGGTGCAGATCGAGTTTTGAAAACAGGTCATGTCTACAACAAGATAGGTACATACCAGGTCGCCGCACTTGCAAAAAGGCATAATATACCATTCTACGTGGCAGCTCCCAGTTCAACATTTGATTTATCAAGTAAGGTTAGCGATGTCATCATTGAAGAAAGGAACAAGAACGAATTGATGAAAATGGGCAGTAAGTTATTGGCACCTAGGGGGATCAAAGTCTTTAATCCTGCATTTGATATAACCCCACCTGAATTAATAACTGGGATAATAACTGAAAAGGGCATCATTAAACCACCTTACGAAGAATCAATAGCCAGAATATTCTGAGTAATAGATAAAGTATTTAATCTCTAAAGACATTTTTAGTACTGGATGCCGCAGAATATTAGTCAAGAACAGGTATATTCAGTATTACGGAAATGTATGGATCCTGAGATTCCAGTCAATATTGTTGATTTGGGTTTAATTTATGGAGTAAACATTAACGATTCTAATGATGTCGATATTGAAATGACTATGACAACAAGAGGATGTCCTTTGCATGATACGTTGGTAAGTGATGTTAAACGATATATTGGTAAAATTGATGGAGTAGGGAACATTAATGTCTCCATAGTTTGGGACCCTCCATGGAATATTGAAAGAATGGAACCTTCTGTAAGAGAGAAGCTTGGTTTTGGAAAACCAAAGTTAAGATTCCAAGTAGACTATGAGAAATATCAACCTATGATGACGGGTAGAAAGGTTACACAGGAGGATGGTTCGCTAATTCTCGAGAATGAGAAAGAACAAAGATTCATGGTAAATCAAGCAATAGTTGATTTTTGGAATAGCTGTGATGGAACAAAAACAATTACTCAATTAGCAGATCATTTTTCATCCAAACTAGGATTGCCTAGGCAACAGGTTGAGCAAGAAGTAGTTCAACTAGTCCAGCAATTACTTGAATCTGAATTGCTAAGACCTCCACAATAAAGATACAAATATTGTGTTCCAAAGATAGTATCATTACAGCGACATCTACATTTCCCAGGATTGTAGTCGAATTAGGAGTAGGAGATGGGCAACTACTAGAAAAGCTAGTCAGGGAACGAAAAAGTACTAACACATGCTACGTCGGTATAGAGATCGACACAAAACAAATACAACTTGCCCGTGACAGGTTGAGACAAAAAAACGTATATCTTGTAAATGGATCTTTTGAAAAAACTGTTTCATATTTTCCTGATAAATATATCGATGAATTTATCTTCGTTCTACCTCCGCCAGACCATATCGACAAAGGCAAGGAGAGGCTCTGGTCTCCATTATACGGGGAGATCTTCACCAAATTGAAAGATAATGGGTCTCTTACTATAGTAACAGAAATAATTAATGATTTACTTGATCCGGTAACTGATTATGAATTTAATACATGGAAAAATTGGCTGATAAACAAATTCATAAGCCTGGGATATATCATAAAGGAGTCCTATGAAGATAGTCCCAGATATTTTAATTCTCATTATTTAGAACAATTCAGAGGCGATGGATCAAGAATAAAGATAGTGAC
>DASQWJ010000208.1:0-8651 GCA_035640315.1 Nitrososphaeraceae archaeon | reverse complement strand
ACTTGCTTTATCAATATTGGTTGCACCGCGTTCTAATTCTTTAGCTCTAGAAAACAACAAAGATGAAAATTTTGGAATACTTGATTCTAATTTTACTCTTTCATCAAGTAAGTCAACGTAGGCAATTCCATTTTCCTGAACAATTTTAGAATCATTTTTTTCCAAAAATGTCTTGATAGATTTATCGTTCATATCCTGGATACCAAATGAGGAAAGCTTCATTAAATCGTGAGCGATGCTTCTAAGACTCTTTGATTTTAAAAGAACATTCATTTTTGCTTTCTCTTGTTCTGCCAAGTCATGTTCTAATTCTAGTATCTTCCTGTCTGTTTCTTCAGTTTTCAGGCTACGACCTATTGATAAAATCTCGTTACTTAGAACCTGATCTATTGCCTCCATAAATGTCTCAATTCCCCTTGCGTTGGATTCTTTTGACATGGAAATAGGGGAAGCATCTATGGCTACGCCTGAACCATCTACAGTAACAGATGGTTCGTGATTTTTTTCATCTAATACCCTATCAGTTAATTCTTTGGTCTTTTGATAAATAATTTCAATATCTTCATTACTAAGTTGGTCAACTAACTTTTTATCGACTCCAGATTCAGATATTATTTCTTCAACATATTTCCTAGGCAGAGATGTTGATTTTCCCAACCATTTCACCACTTCAGTATTTTCTGGTACCTGACTGAAGTTTCTTGACATACTTTCTAGACTTATCTGTAGAACATCTTCGCCTCTATTAGGAGGAAGAGTATATAGCAACCCAGGCTTCAGAGTCCTGTGCCTTACTTCAATTGAATTTAAGATCCAAATTATTTTCATTGTTTCGTCACATAAAATGAAGTTCCCCTTTCCAAAGATTTCAACAACGAGTATCCTAATTTTGTCATCTCTACCTACAAAGCGAAGAAAATAGATCCTCTCGCTGCCCGGTTGAGTTATGGGATTTATTTTTGCCCTTTCAATTTCTCTGCTTATTACTTTCGCAAACTGGGTTTCTTCAACCTGTTTATATTTCCTATTCGTTATCCAAATCCCCTTGGTAGAGACCATTAGCATAATATCAGGTTGTATCGGATGATGCAATTTCAAAAGGATAGAATTCTTGGTAATAGACGTAATGTTGCTTACGTAAAATTCAGATGTCACTGCTGAACTTATCTTGCGTATAAGAAATTGAAGCTCTATGCCCGATAATTCCATGTAAATGACTGTAGATGAGGATGAATATTAATTAAAAATTCAAATACCAATCGAAAAGAATTAAACCTGCTTTTAATGTGAAGAAAGCATTTGGAACAACTAGATAAGATATACTATATGAGAGCCTTTATGGGGGTTTTCTGCGGTATCGTTCTTGGTTTGATATTTAGCTCTTTTAAAGTGCCTGGCATAGTGCCAGGCTCAGTTGGCATAATCATTTTGCTAGCGATATTGTTCTATATTATTTCATATGTTGCTGCAAAAAGAATGGGTTTAAGATTGAAAACTGAGGAGAAGAAAAAAATATCTACCAATGGTGTCTTTCCCTTTATTTTCTTGCTTATTATGTTCACGATTGTTACATACACGGGCCTACGAACTTGAGACAATTATCTAAAAGAATTTAATTTCAGAGTATTTTATCTAGCCATGATGATATGGAATCATACTACGCCAGGAATACCTGATGAACTATTCGAACGTTCTGAGAATGTTCCAATAACCAAGGAGGACATTCGTTCAATTGTCCTAAGTAAACTGCGTCTAAGAAAAAATTATTCAGTTATCGACGTAGGATGTGGAAGCGGTAGCATCACTGTGGAAATCTGTTTACAGGTTAATACTAAAAAAGTGTACGCAATAGATTCGGACAAGAATGCCATAGAACTAACAAGAAAAAATTTAGACAAATTTGGTGTTTCAGCAAATCTAATTCACTCCAAAGCTGAGCAAATCCTGCCTTCGCTTCCAGCAGTCGATGCAATTATAATAGGTGGAACAAAGGGGAAGACTGAGAAAATAATAGAACTTTGTATTTCCAAATTAAAGAAGGATGGAAGACTTGTTGTCGATACCATACTTATAGAGACTATGTATAAAGCCCTAAAGACAGTCAAAAAACAAAAGATGCGAGATATTGAAATTACCCAAGTCACGATAGCCAAGGGAAAAAACGTGGCAAGTGGGACAATGCTTGTTTCGAGAAATCCCATACTGATTTTATCTGCTACAAAATAGTGATTTTAAACTTATTCTGATGGATAAGCATTTGACATCGGTTAGGATACTGATGTAAAGATTCCTTATTGCTTTCTTTTTACTTTAAATTACACAATTTTTTAAAAGTCAAATTATGAAGCTTTCATGTATAGGGTGCGGACCCGGAGATCCGGAATTGCTGACGGTAAAAGCTGTTGAAAGAATCAAAAAGGCAGATGCTATTTTTACCCCAACATCTAAGGAAGGTAAGCCAAGTATAGCATTATCAATAGTAAAAAAATACATCGATGAATCAAAGACTACAATTACAAATCTAATTTTTCCGATGACAAAGGACAAGGACTCACTAAAATTGCGTTGGAAGACTAATTCCCAGAAAATTGCAGATGCCATCCATTCTGGAAAAAATTGTGTTTACCTAACAGTAGGAGATCCATCTCTGTACAGCACATGGAATTATATTCACAGAGAATTGAAGGAAAAGCATAGTGACATCGACATTGAGATTATTCCCGGAGTTCCATCTTTCTTTGCTTTTGCTGCTCAAGCAAAAATGAGTCTAGTAGAAGGTGATCAAACCCTTGGTATCGTTCCTGCATGCTATGATTTGAACAAGATTAGACATACTGTAGAATCATGCGATTCTATAATATTTCTCAAAGACGGGCGCTATTTTGATAATGTAATTGAAATCTTATCCGAAACGGGTTTTGGCGATGATTCTGTAATCACTATCGCCCAGGATGTAACTGTGGAAGAAGAGATTTTGGAAACAAGGAAATTAAAAGATTTGCGAAACACAAAAAATCCAGCTGGAAAATACTTTTCCATAATGGTGGCAAGAAAAAATGATCGATTCTAACACTGTTTACTTTGTTGGCTCAGGTCCAGGTGATCCAGAGCTTATAACCTTAAAGGCAAAAAAGCTGCTGGAAAGTGCTGATGTCGTAGTATATTCAGGATCGTTACTCAATCCGAAGCTACTAGAATATGCCAAAGAGGGAGCAATGCTTCATGATGCTGCACTGTTGGACAGAATAAAGATTTATGAAATATTAAGAGACTCGACAAAGAAAGGAAAGCTTGCTATTCGTTTTCATGACGGAGATCCCGCATTATTTAGCACAATAAGGGAACAAATTGATAAACTAAATCTAGACGGAATAAATTGTAAGGTCGTACCGGGCATAACTGCGATATTGGGAGCTGCTTCATCCTTGAACTTAGAACTAACACTTCCTGGAATCACTCAAACACTTATTATCACAAGAGCCGAACTTAGAACTCCTGTTCCCGAAGGAGAAAGAATTTCTAACTTGGCAACACATGGAGCAACCATGGCTTTCTACCTCAGTGTTCATCTAATAAGAAACATAGTAGAAGAATTGCTCAAGTCTGGTTCCTATCATACTACGACTCCTGCGGCTGTTGTATATAGAGCCACATGGGAAGATGAAAAAATAATAATAGGAACTCTAGGCAATATTGTGGAAAAAGTAAGAGAAGCCAAAATAACAAAAACCGCGATTATCATTGTAGGAAACGTAATCAATCCAAGCAGCTATGAATTTTCAAAAGTCTATGATAAAAAGTTTACACATGGTTATAGAATAGCAGACAAATCAAAATAGTATTTTGGAAGGTAACAATCCAACCTATTTTCATCTTATAGATATTATCCGACTAGAAGATTTCTTCATCATTCCTCATGCCACCTAGTCCGGATTTGACTTTTGACGCGCATTCTATACATATGTCTTCAGAAAAAGGAAAACTTTTCGAGCATTCTTTACATACCGGTTTTCCACAATTAGGACACTCCTTTGTAGAAGTCTGGGAATTACACAAGGAACAAATATTATTCTTCATAATTATAATTAGTACTTTGAAGGCTAAAAATATATCGAATCATCTTTTACTTCTAGTCAAATACCTATTCAACGAATCAGATGTTCATAATTATGAATGGGACAAAATTGTTCACTTGATATGGATTTATTATCTATTTATTCAAGAAAGTGGAATTCTTGAGATTTCTTTTTGACTGACGTTTGACCAAGCTCCCATAACATTGTTTTTATCATCTCCCTGATTTAGTCCAGTTATCTCACTAAGAATAATTTCGGTGGCACGCATCGGGGGCCAGGCCATTGCAACATATTCCCCGACACTTCCAGTTTTTTGCAAAGATGCAGGAACTAACTTTTCATCTGCAAATCCTAATGAGGCAAGTTTATTCTTTATGGAGTCTATCAAGTCTCTTTGTCCGTGTACAATTAGATGTACAGCTTTATCATAATCAATAGTAGACATTTCTCATCAGTTTTTCGAATAGTCAGACCTATAAAGATAATCATCCAATAAAATTGTTAGTTTTTCAGATAACATATTTTGATTTGCATAAGTCTACTATTCTCCCTGATGACATTTCAAAGATTTTATTCATTTTTCAGTCATCTTTGGTTGTCTGAATTTTTTATCAACAATTACCATTCTTTAACAAAAGTAATCATTCTTTCGAAATTGTCTATAAAAAAAATGAATTTAGAAATGATATTTGGAAGTCAGATAACATACCCATGTTAGATTAAATCAAATATTTATGACCTTGATCTATACATAGTTCCATAACATGTACGACTGAAAGGAGACCCCGGTAAGGAATAGTATGGTATGTCTGTACAAATTATCTTCCTTTCTAACTACCATCGCCATAGTAATTATCGTTCCTTATCACAAGACAATAGTCCTGGTTTATTTTTGTCCGAGTATCACGCTAAAATTAGGTTTTATGGAAATGGCAACTCAAATGGTATTATAGAAGTCACAGTCTTTTTTGGTGGCAATATAGATGATACAATATTTTTGGCACTAATGTCTTCGTCTACCTCAACGTCTTGCTGACTTATGGTCAAGGGCAAAAAAGGAAATAGCCTTATTTCATTTTTAAAACAAGAATCAAAAATGCCACAGTATTTAAAATACGGAGTTCCAATGTCCTTTTCATAGTCCATCCAATATGGAGAATAGATTGTTATGCCAGACGCATAAGAAGGCTGTGCTGAAATAAACATAGTAATACTAATAGCTATGATGGAAGAAGCGACCAGTGAATGATACTTTTTACCCTTGTCCAATCCAATATGAGAATTAATACTAAGTATATTTAGAATGCTTTAACAAATTTAATAAGATAATTGAATAATTGAATGCAAGAATCTAATTCCTAAAGAGATAACATACAAAGATACGTTTAGTATTTGCTAGAAAAAATCATAGAATTTTTTTCTAATATAATGACTGACGTTGTTTTATTGCTCATAAGATTTCTGTTCGCAATAATATTTCTGAATCATTTTAGATATGAATTTCAGGTAAAATTATGACAAGTAGCAAAAATGTGATGGGTGTACGAGTAATTATGAAGTTACATTGTATGATCATGTTATATTCTACTCCAAATGTTAGAGATGTAAATGAATGAAAAAATAATTGATATTAGAGATCTTATTCGCAAAATGGATTTGGATGATTCTGAATTTCTTAATTTCTTTGAACTTGAACATTTGCAGATTGGTATTCTGAGATTAAAACCAGGCGAACAGGACATGCAAGAGCCACACTCGTCAGATGAAGTGTATTTGGTTTTAGACGGAGATGGATTCATAGAAATAGGAAAAAAAGCGTATTCGCTAAAGAAAGACTTGTTCATTTTTGTGCCGGCTGAAGTAAAGCACAAGTTCTATGGAAACACTAGAGAAATATTAGTTATATATTTTTTCAGCGATTAGGTCAAATTAATAATCTAGGTATCTATTCACGTAACGTTCTTTCCTAAGAGTTACGTTTACTATTTATTTATGATAAATTCATAGGCATTGCTTCTAAATGCTTTGCCAATACCATCAAAACTTCGATCTTCTTTTTGGGATAATTTGCAAATTTAAGTGCCTGATCAATAAAGGCAGAAATTGGAATAGCATCTTCACCAACTACTTCGATACCCTTTCTAGTCAATAAATATGATTTTGTAACAGGTGATGCTTGAACACCATTTAGAAAATAATGTTGTGATTCAGACATAGCTCTGCTTGCCTTTGAATAAACTTCTTTTACATATTCGGTTTCGACAGCAATATTATCCTCTAACTGGCCCATACGCTTAACGAGCTCGTTGACTCTTTTGACACACTCAAGTACCATATTTAATCTACCTAATTATTTCAGTGATTCCATCTAATCAGAGTCTATTCTCAAATCGTCTTTCTTTCCTTCTTGTTCTTGTAATTTTCTGAGCTCACTAACCAGAAAGAGTTTATATTTTTCTCTCTCTTGTTCAGTCATTTTATCCAAATTAGAGCTAAGTGTTAATCCAATAGCTGATAACCTGTCTATCATATCCATTGCCATAAACTTGCCTACGTTTCCTACCTTCATTACTACATCCAATTGCTTTTGCATAATATTATGAACAGAATCTGCATCTGCAGCCATATCGATACCTCTTGATGTGATTTTGTACTTGCCACTATCAGTCTCGCTTATGAGACCCTCTTCTAACAGCCTCCCTAACATTGGATATATTAAACCAGGTGACGGTTTCCATTTTCCCCCGCTTTGCAAAATAGCTCTATCGATGATTTCCTTACCGGTCATAGGTTCTTCTTCTAGTAGACCGAGAATGTAATGACGTGAAAAGCCTCTTGGAATAGCACTACCAACTCTGGCAAGCCAATTAGATAACATATCACTAGTAATATCGCTAGCGATATATTAGCTTTTTCTGATTGTCAGTTTTGATAACTAAGTGGTTGGCGGAACGTGAGATAACTTTAGGCGCTCAATGACACAGTTTATACTTTTTGAAGACTTCATGAAACTCACTCCCGGAGACATGACATAATATGTGTTTTGAACTTCTTCCTAGGTTTTACTAGAATTATAGATAATTTACTATAAAATAACAAATCCTTAACATCTAGTTCCCATCAAACCCAACATGAAGCATGGCCCTGGGGACAGAAGTATCGAAGAGATGTTAAAAAACTATCGATAAGATTGCCGATAATCCAGATGAACATGCTTGTTGGACTACCACAGTTCAATCTACCGCAAAACACATGTGTAAGAATAAAGGCGGTAAAATTGAATTTATTTATTTTCCTGAAGAAAAATCGATGAGATATTTTATAAAAGATGCTAAATCTAGGGACTGTCTACTCCAAGTCTATTGAAATTCATCTTTCATTAATGCCAGAATCACTTCAAGGTTTTTTCAGTGTATTCAGATATAATCTAAAGAATGTAAAGTTCGATAATTGATCTAATTTGTCTTACAGGCTGAAGTTTTATCCTGTTATATTAGTTATCATTAATTATCGTCATTAATTACAACTTCACAATGAATTTGGGATTTGTGTGATATTTATATATAAAGAGATTATTATTACTAGTCATTGGCACAAAATGGCGACATTCCTGAAAATAAGAGAAGAACCACTAAAAAGGGAATTATAATAACTATTTTGATTGTAGCAGCTATAGTTGCAGCAAGCTTTCTCGTATATCTAATACCTTGACTAGGAACAATTTATTCTTGATTCACTAGATTTATTGAAATAAAATTTAGGAAAAAATAATTAAAGAATTCCAATTAGTTCAACAATTAGTCTTATTATTCCACTTCAAAAACTATCTTTACTATTACATAGTAAGAAGAAATGTATCAAAGATATTTAGTATTGGTATCAATTAACCTGTAAAGTTAAGGTTGGCTTGTGGCACTATATTCCTAGCTTGTGCTGAAGCTTCATACGCAGGGTACTGCTTATAACCCCAAGCTTTGGCGCCAAGGAATCCATTTTCATTAAATACATTGTTTGGGAAGGTCCTAATGTGAAGATTAAAATCTCTTACGCCATCATTGTATGCTGTTCTACTAACCGAGATCCTATTTTCAGTACCGGCCAGTTCATCCATTAATCTTGTAACAGTAGCGTCAGATTTTAACTCCGGATATGCTTCATAGGTCAATATGATCTTGCTAAGTGTAGCTTCTAGTTGATTGCTCAAGTTAACACGTTGTGCCGCGTCCGGGGTTTGCATCCATTGTGATCTGAGCTTTGTAATGTCATCTAATGTTTGACGCTCAAACTGCATATATCCTTTTACTGATGATACCAAGTTAGGTATTAGATCATATCTTCTTTGAAGCTGGGTGTCTACATCTGCAGCACGTTTCTTAACCGATTCATCTCTAGATTGTATACCATTAAATCCTGAAATATACATAGAATACAAACTAACTATTATAATAATTATTAACACAACAATTCCAATGCCAACTTTAATCCCCGTTCTCATATCAAATCACAATAACTTTGTTTCAATATAAATAGCACCCTATTAAATCCACTGGATTAATGAGTTATAGCTATCTACCT
>DASQWJ010000207.1:0-3397 GCA_035640315.1 Nitrososphaeraceae archaeon | reverse complement strand
TCCAAACCATCTTGCATTATTTTCATCGTTTACAACGGGTATAATATGACATTTTGCAACATCAATACCTGATTCTATTAACGCGGCATGTATCATCAGTACTCTTTCACCAGCCGTAAATGGATCTTTGTAGATATAGTTGAATTGTGCACTACCTATAACAATTATCAGTTCACTACACTCTTGAAGGATTTGTCTCGAAAGATGAAGATGTCCATTATGAAATGGCTGGAAACGCCCTAACATTAAGCCACGGATTATTTGCTTATTCACTTCTTTTTCCTAAATTTGTTTTACGTTTTTCGATTTCTTTTGGTTCTATCTTAGTAAAAAGGGGTTCTATATTACCGCCTAGAAGATGGCCTGAAGGAACCTTAATCTCTGACGAGGAGTTCCATTGTTGATCATGTACACTACCAACGCTGCTGCCAGCCATACCTAACTGGGACCAAATTTTCTCACACGATGATGGAATGAATGGATCAAGCAAAATTGCTAAAGACCTAACCCCATTTACAGCTATAAACAATGTCGTAGTGGCACTTGTTTTTTTATTTCTCCAAGGCTGTTTTTTCTGAAAATACTGGTTAAAGTGAGTCGAGAACTTCAAAATCCTTTTTAATCCTTTATCTAACTCATTCTTAGACAGGAAGTAGCCTACTTCGTCTGCTATTGTCTCTATCTCTGATACACACTCCTTATCTTCTGCATCGTATTCTGATGGCTCAGGGACTCTACCATGAAATGTGTTCTGTATAAAAGATAGCGCCCGATTTATGAAATTACCGATATTTGCAATAAGTTCATTATTTATCTTCTCAGAAAAGTTATCCCAGTCGAAGTTCGTGTCTGTCTGCGAATAGGGAGTAATAGACGCGATATAAAATCTTAGATAGTCTGGATTGAACACCGATATGAAATCTCTCAAGCTGATATACCAATTCCTACTCTTTGAGATCTTTTGATTATGAAGCATCAAGTGACCTCTAGTTGGAATATAATCAGGCAGTTTGTACTCTTGATCCATCCCCATTCGCATAGCAGGCAGAAATAAATAGTGATGATAAACAATGTCTTTGCCTATAAAATGGTATATTTCAGATTCATTCCAGTATCTTTTGCCTTTCTCCACGTTCCCAGCTGACTTTTGGATATATGCAACCAAGGTAGAAATATAGCATAGATGGTTATCAAACCATCCGTAGAAAACTTTACCCTTTGCACCAGGCAGTGGAATTTGAATCCCCCATGATAGGTCTCTCGTTATATCCCAGTCTTGCAAGCCTTCATTAATCCAGTTTATTACATACTTCTTTATATCAACTTGAAGATTTTCATTATTGGTCAGCCATACTTTTAGTTGAGTAGAGAAATTTGAAAGCTTAAAAAAATAATGTTTGCTGTTCCTCTTGATCGGAGGTTTACCACAAATGGCACATTTGGGATCTAATATTTGATCAGGAACCCGACCGCATCTTTCACATAGATCAGAATATTGATTTTCAGCTCCGCAGTTGGGACACTTCCCTACAACATACCTATCAGGTAAGAATTTTTGATCGAATTGGCAGTAGAACTGGATTACGATCTGTTCATAAATGTGTCCATTTTCATAAAGTTTATTGAAAACATACTGAACGAATTCACCATTTTCTCTTGAACTTGTTCTAGAGAAAAAATCAAAAGATATTCCAAATGAACTAAAATCGTCATAATCGCGTTTATTCCACAAATGTACATAATCTGCTGGACTTTTGTTTTCTTTTTCTGCTTTAATTAAAACAGGAGTTCCGAAGTCATCAGAGGCACAAATATGATAAATTTGCCTTCCCTTATGTCTATAAAACCTTGTAAAAATATCTGCTGGTAGATAGGTAGAGCTAACATGACCAATGTGAATTTCACCGTTAGCATATGGAAGAGCACTTGTAACTACAGCACTCTTGTTATTAGGTAGGTCATGATTAGCCTTTGCCTTCATTAGAAATTTAAAATACTGGGACCAGATTTTAAGTTATCTAGGGTAAACCTTTGATACCTTATTTTCAGTACGGTAGCCATTCAAACTAAAATTTTGCATTTCGCCGCATCAATAGTAGCCTTATTTATTATCAATTTTTGAAGGAGGAATTTAACTTATACAGGCTAATAGGATTTATTCTTATGCGGCCATTTTTGTTCTATGCCTATAGTAGGTCTGCAATAGGGTCTGATTAGATGAGATCCTTTCCAAGCATTTTTTTTATTTGCTGTTTCATTTTTAATGAGGCTTTTGAAATGAAAGATAATATTGCTCTTAAATTGGATATAATATTATTAGAATAGTTCTCAGTAAAAGCAGCCTCAGGTAGTATTATATATGTGTCAGTCTTTTATATATGACGAGATATTTTTGACACAAAATGATTTTCCTATGAAAGAATGGCACGTTGAACATATGGAAAAGACAATTGTGAAATTCGTAATGGGGTTATCGGAAACTGCTACCAGCTGGCAGAAAAGACAGCATAAGCGATATGGGACGCTTACAAACGTTTGCAGACAGATAGACTATGACATTAAGCATGGAGTAACAACGGAACAAGTTCTTTCCCTTTTACACAAAATCCGAAACCATTCATCTTTTTCCACGCTTCTAGCCAATGACGGTTCTATAGAAAGGTTAAACGAGCTGGATAAGCACTTTATGCCATTGAAGGAAAAGAGCTATCGTTATTAGCTTTACCTTTCTACCGTTATGTAATCCGACTCCAATTCAATAGATAGTCCAATTACTCAGTATCTCGGAAAAGCTTTCCAATTTCCGATGAACATACTATCTGAGATTGATTGCCCTAATTATGTGAAATTTCGGAGAGCGGGGGTATTTGCTTAACACAGCAGTATTTCGATTTTACTTGAACTCTTCTTGTAGTATCTGTTTTTTCTTGTTGATTTGAAACAATTTATCGGTTTTTTTAACTGCATCGCTTCTAGCACGACTATGAATCATTGATTGCAATAACAGATGATTTTCTGGAATTACTAGGCCAGTTTGATCGTCTGAATATAAAATCTTAATAGTATCATCTTGAGTTCGAAGGACATCTTGATGGATATGCACCATATTCGTATCACCATGTTGGAAGCCAAGCTCTATCGCTTTCTTCCTCACCACCGCAGTTCCTTTCGCAGAATTCAATATGGCCACTCCAAACTCATTCCGAAATATCTCTAATATCTCATCCTTAGTTGGAGCTTTTCCATTAAATCGGATTAACATTTGATGCAAATGCATCATTCGAGAAGGGACCTTGTAGGCGTCCACGTACAGGTTTGATGAAGGAATAAAATCATTAACATCATCTTGATGATGAGGGTTTTTGTCCCACTCTATAGAATCTTTTATTTCTTTTGA
>DASQWJ010000206.1:0-10947 GCA_035640315.1 Nitrososphaeraceae archaeon | reverse complement strand
GATAAGATTCGACCTTTCATAAAGATCCAGGTTAGTTAAAGCAGCTGTGCATCCAACCGGATGACCCGTGAATGTATGACCATGAAAAAGTTGTCGTTTATCCCAATAATCCCCAAGGAATTGCTCGAAAACCTTGGGAGTTGTAAGTGTTACTGCCAGTGGAAAATAGCCTCCAGTAAGGGCCTTTGCAAAGCAAACAATGTCAGGTTCGGATCTTTGTGCCTTATATTCTACCATATTACCAAGTCTTCCAAAACCGGTGGCTATCTCGTCTAGAATAAGAAGAATGTCGTATTTTTTGCACAGATCACTGACCTCTTTTTGAAATCTCTCTGGGTAAATGTTTACACCTCCAGCAATTTGTGCTCCGCTTTCCATCACAAATCCTGATATTTTTGATGACATACTCTTCAGAATGTTCTCAATTTTGTCAACATACTGTTCAATGTTTTGGATTCCAAATTTTTCATGCCTTATGGTTGGTGAATCTACCTTTATTGTTTTGAGCAGTATTGATTTGTAAGGTGAAAAATAACCGTCAACATAACCAACTGACATGCAACCTATTGTGTCGCCATGATAGCCGTTTTTTAAACAGATGAATTCTTTTTTTTGTGGCTTTCCTTTATTTTTCCAGTACTGTGTTGATATCTTTAATGCGGCTTCAATGGCAGTTGAGCCATTATCAGTGTAGAAAACTTTGCTCATGCCTTTTGTCATTGTAATAAGGCGCTTTGCTAACTTTGCAGAAGGTTCATTGACCAAACCAAATAAAGAAGAATGAGGTAGAGTATCAAGCTGCTTTTTCATTGAATCAAGTATTTCTGTTCGATCATGACCCCAAACATTGCACCACATGTTACTAATTCCATCCAAGTAACTTCTTTTGTTAGAGTCAATAAAATTAAAACCACTTCCTGATTTGATTGTAATATTATCTGAAGCATTCCAAAGTTTCATTTGAGTATACGGATGCCATACATACTTCTTATCAAGATTATTACTATTCAATAGAAATAGCTATATATTATTGCACTATTTGTACATTAACCCGATAGCAATTCAAGATAATTGACAAGTAATTGCAAGAACCTTAAGTGCAAATCTTAGATGAGCCAATATTCAAAAATAAGTTTATTAACAATCTGAATATACCATTTAGATATGAAAACAAAAATATCTGTAATATTATTATTCATCTCATTAGCCTTACTAATTATTTATGGCGCAGATGTAATATTTGCACAATCTACGTCTCCTGATGGAAAAACGGGTTTTCTACAAATTAATCACGCCATCAGAGGAGGAGTATTTGGTGGAGGTGCCGTGATTTTATCCATAATTGCTTTTGCAATATCATTAAAAGAAAGGTCTACCCTTGTTGCTGTGCTTCTCTTTATTAACGGTGGATTAATCATAGCTGGAATGGTTGGTATGGCATCTCAGGGAGGTGCCAATCAAAGTTCTACACTTTATGGAACCACAGGGTTAGGTATATTGCTAATTGCACTGGGTGTTGTAAAGGTACTCCTTACAAGAAAAAAGTAGTCAATTTACGATTGAATCCAAATGTTTCAAAATTCGGATTTTGAAACATAGTGTCTTCCCCTATATCTTTGGCATAACATTTAATTAAAGTAATAATTTCTGTAAAACATGCGCCGCTGTAGCTCAGCATGGTAGAGCAAATTCAAAGGCTGTTACTTTGGAGCTTAACTGGCTGTTAACCAGTGGGCCATCAGTTCGAGTCTGATCAGCGGCGCTTTACTTTATGTGAGGTTTAAAGTGAGTATGCGGGAAGTTTGTATAACTATTGTTAATTGTTGTTACCAATACGCCATACCTAATGACAATCGTTCATATATTGCTAAATTCGAATTTAGAAATATTTTGATTTGGTATTGCAATTTGTTTTTAGGAGCAAAATGATCAAACTATGTTAGAATTCAATTATGTCTAGTGCGATAGCATTGGAAAGCAAGTCTAGATGTCTTGAGGCCACAATGTAGCCATTTTTTATTTCACTCTTTGCAATCCATCTATTAGAAGATGACCACATTCTTTCTTTTCTAATTCTTTTCTCAAGTTCTTCGACATCTAATTCTTTTTCTTCAATTTCTTCTGTATCCGTTTTCTTTATTGTTAGTAAGACTTTTCGCACTAGAATCCTGGTACCGAATCTTTGAGAGAAATCCCTAGCAGATTCATCGTAATCTAGAAGTTTAATTTTTACCTGTTTTCTGTTTAACACATCTCTACTTGTAAGCAGCCTATCATCAACAAATCTGTCGTATGACATCTCGATACGTCTACTAATAATTATTGATTAATTAAATCCTTCAGTAAGTCTTACGCAACTGAGAATTCGTAGTATGGAGAATTATCTTTACCGAGTCCGCATTTGGTCAATTTGACAGTACGCCCTGGCTCCAAATTTCGTTGCCTCAGGTTTCCTATTAACCTGATTCCTGCAATTTCGACTAATCCTAGCATCTTCGCGCTCCCAATGAAAGTAGAGGAACACTCAATTAGTCGACCTCTAGATTCCAATCTAGACATCTTAATCTTAGTTGAATAACAACTACTACATATATTAGCAGGAGGCCATATTTTCGAATCACAATTCAGGCATATTGGTATTCTGAGTTTTCCTTCCTTCAGCAAGTCCAGGAACCTTTTCATAGTTTCTTGAGAACCATGCGGTAATTAAAACGATCAATCTTTTGACATATCGGTGGAATTTGACCTTGCATTTGAAAGAAAGAGAACAACAATTTCCTATTCCCTGGAAATTATTAGAACTAGTGAAGAAGAGCCGGCCGCGGACATATTATGCACTAGCCCAATTTTGCAGTTTTTTATCTGCCTATTTCCAGCCAAGCCCTTGAGCTGCTCACTGATTTCAACTGCTTGGGCAACTCCTGTAGCTCCAAGTGGATGCCCAGTTCCTAATAGTCCTCCACGAGGATTGATAGACATACAGTTCTGCGATACAAACTTGCCTCCATCTCCCTTTTTGCAAAAACCTAAATCTTCATACGCCATAATTTCCATAATTGTAAATGCATCGTGAAGCTCTGCTACATCAATTTGCTTTGGGGTGATATTTGCCATTGAATATGCGATGTCGGAAGCTGACTCAGTAGAGTGTATGCCTGATAGGTCAGAACTAACATTACTAAAGCTTGCTGCTTCGACAGAACTTCCTATTCCTTCTATCCAAACAGGGAAATCTGTATGCATTTTGGCATCTGCTTCATTAGAAAGTAAAATTGCTGAAGCGCCGTTGCAAACATAAGAGCAATCTAGTAATTTCAATGGTTCTACCAATTTTTTTGAATCCATAACTTCTTTGATGGATACCTTTTTTCTGAACAGTGCGTTGCAATTAAGATGGGCGTTTTTTCTATTTTTTACAGTAACTGTTGCCATCTGTTCTTCTGTAGTGCCATATCTGCGCATGTGAATCTTGGCAAATAAAGCAGCCCAATAAACCGGCAGGGTAAAGGAACCTCTTGAAATATCCCAAACCAGCTGTGATCCTCTTGTTTGTTTAATGTCTGCGCCTACAACTAGAGCATTTTTACACAGACCTGATTTTATCATCGAGTATGCCGAAACAATTGCATTTGACCCAGAATTACATAGGTTGTCTAACCTCTGAGAGATTCTTGGTTTTAAGCCCAAATGTTCTGCAACAATAGTAGAACCGTACTGAATGTCAGCTGTAGTCGACAAAAAAACTGAGTCAATTTGTAAATTCGGGTCTTTATGTCTTGCCAGAATTTCTTTGCACGGTTGACATGCGAGTTCTTCGACCGAAGCAAGTGCATCCTTCGTAAATTTTGAGGTTGACTGGTCTACTATTGCCACTCTAGACATTTTCTATCAAATAAAGGGCATCGCTAATTGATTCCGAATTATCCTTAACAGGGTTGACTTGCAATATTGGAAGTGAAATTCCAGTTGAAATAAAGCGCTTGAGCGATTTGATGCAATCTTCAATGGTTCCATATATAGTCAGCGAATCGAGCATGCGATCTGTTACAAAATTATGTATATTATCAACTCCATTAGTTTGATAATCATTCGTAATTAATTCAACTTCATTTTTGAATCCGTGAGATGACAAGAATTCATTATAATATTTGCCAACAGCAACGTAGAAAGCAAGTGTTTTTGCAGCTCTTCTGCGAGCTAGATCGGGATTTTTATTTGAAATGGCAGCAATAAAAACAGAAGAGATTTCAAAGTTTTTGGACTTGCTTGAAGTTATGGACTTTACATGCTGCACTGTTTCTTTTAGCTCGTCGGACGGTCGAAGATACAAGATTATACCATCCGCAATATCTGTGGCCAACTTTATCATACCAGAGTTTACGGCGCCCAGAAAAACCGGGATTTGTTTTCTGGTAGATGGATGCATTATCTTTAAATTTTTTAATTTAAAAAAATTCCCATCAAAATTTATTGTTTCTCCACTAGAGATTGTTTTAAAACAGGTAACATATTCTTTCATGCGCTTTAGGGGAAATTCAAATTTGATGCCATGCCAGTTCTCTGCAAGTACTGGAGTACTGGCGCCGATGCCGATTATCGTACGATTTCTTGAAATATTATCCAAAGTTGAGGCTGCCATTGCTGTCGTGGCAGGAGATCTGGAAAACATACTAACAATTGATGTTCCTAATTTTATTTTATTTGTTAGTGATGCGATAGCTCCAAGCATCACAAATGCTTCGCGACCCCAAGATTCTGGTATCCATATTGAATGTACCGGTCTATTATCTAGTTGTCTGGCGAATTCTAAAATATCTTGAGTTTTGAATAGACTGCTTGGATTTATACCAATTTGTCCTATCTCACCAGTCATTTTTTAAATACTTCTTGAACTTCTTTAGATGCCTCTTCTACATCTTTATGTGAATCAATTGATCGCCAATAATTATTTGAAAATCTTTTTGCTTTTAGTTTCTGTTTCTCAACCAGCATAGGTAAAGTAACCGTTTCAAGATTTCCATTATCTGGCAGGTAATCAAAAATTTCGTTTGAAAAATAATATACCCCTGCGTTAATCCACGTATCTTTAATGAATGGTTTTTCTATAAACTTTGATACAAGATCACCTTTAGTTTCTACAATTCCAAACGTACTTTTCAGAGGAACTAATGCTAGTGTCATTGATCCCTTTTCTGATATAGTAAAAGGATCCAAATTAGTGAGTATGTCTCCGTTGATTACAAAAAACCCTGAATCCGTATTTCCATTCTGAATGATGTAATCTTTTGCATTCTTTAGAGCACCACCGGTTCCAAGTGGAACGTTCTCTTCAATATAACTGATGTTAACCCCAAACTTTTTACCATCCGCAAGATGATGTTTTATTTTTTCTTTCAAGTGTCCCACTAGAACTATAATGTCTGTTATCCCACTTTTTTTTAACCAATTTACCTGCAACTCTATTATTGGAGTGTTGTTAATCTGAATCATTGGCTTTGGCCTATCTGTGGTCAAGGGCCTTAATCTTTTTCCTAAGCCTCCGGCAAGTATAACTGTTTTCACTTGATTCTCACTTGCACAAATATTCTATATAAAAGTCATCCCAAAACTAATAACGATTACATATTCTATTCTCGGGAGTAGACATACACTCCATCGAGAAATACTCTTTGATCTTTGTTCTTAACTCTAGTTGACAACTCTATGTTTGCCGCGGTTTGAGAAACGTGTTCAAGATGAGGGCCAGTGATCACAAGCTCATCGCCTTCGATTGCCACTTTGGTAGAATCTCCTACAATTTTTGAAATTCTTGCTTTTCTCTCTCCGAAGAAGTTTTCGACATGCACCTTTCCATCTTTTATCTTTACTGTTATTGGAAAATGCGCAAATACTATTTTCATTTTATACTTATAGCCATTCTGAACCCCCTTCATCATATTGTTTACAATACTTTGTGCAGTTTTTGAAATAGCAAAATCCTTCCTTCTGGTTCCGTACGGTTCAATCTTTACAGTATTATTTTCAATTGTTAGAAAAGCGGGAAGTTTTGTAAAATCCTTTTTTACAGTGCCCAGTTTTCCCTTAACGGAAATGGTCCTGTCCTCCAACGTAACTGTAATCCCCTCTGGGATTTCTAATATTGAAGTGTGATCATTAGTAGACATATCCGACCAACACTCCTCCTATTCCCATTTCTTGTGCTTCATGATGAGTCATGATACCTTTGCTCGTTGATACTATTAAAATTCCCATATTGTATGCTGGTAAGAATTGTCTTTCCCAATTCAAAAATTGATTTTTTCTGACACTGAATTTTGGAGTAATGATTCCGCATTTGTTAATTTTGGCCAAAAGCTGAATCTTAAATTTACCCGCCCTAGAATCATCTATCTGCTCAAATTCTCCAATATATCTATGCTTTTGCATGACCCGTAATACTTCGCTTGAAAATCTTGAAGATGGGCTTACTATGCATTCTTTTTTTCTTCTAACTTCATTATTATAAAGCGTGGCAAAAAGATTTGATAAAATATTTAATGCTGGCAATTCATACTCCCATTTTTCTATTCATATTTCTTGAAGCCTAATTTTATTGCTACTTCTCTGAAGCATTGTCTGCATAGCATGATATTGTAAGCTTGAATAAGACCAGAATAACAACCACATCTCTTGCACCATCGGGTGCCCTTGCCATGGACACGTTGTCTTCTACCCGTAATATCGTATTCTCTTGGCTTTGGCACTAGATCATCTCAACTCCCATATTCTTGAAAAATTCAACGGCCTCGTCTTTTGAAATTCTGTGCTTTTTTCCCATTTTTTTAGGATTGCTCTTTTTAATTATTCTATAACCAGGTCGTGATAACGAAATGCATACATTCATTCCAAAAATCCCGATATCTGGATTATATTTTGCTCCTGGAATATCAATATGTTCTCTTACCCCTAAGGAAATATTTCCATAGTTGTCAAAGGATGATTTTTTCAATTGGTTATTCTTTGATTGTATTATTCTCTTTGCAAATTCCATAGCCTCTGTATTTCTTAGTGTAACTTTTGCGCCAATTGGTTCACCCTTGTGGATACCAAAATCCCTAACGTTATTTTTTGCACCACATTGTGTTGGCTTTCTTGACGTCAATTCCTCAAGCGCATTCTTGGCTCTTTCTAGAGGTTCACCTGATTTTCCCACTCCAATATTAATTACAACTTTTTCCAAGCTGATTTGTTTCATATTATTTACTGTACTCATTTTACTTGCTTACCTGAATTAATGAAGAGTCAGTGCCAACTGCCATAACAATATCTATTGGCAATTCCACAGTTTTTTCACCTATGGAGACCAACACACGCTTTGGAAGAGAAAAAGATCCTGACTTGATTTCTTCAACCTTTCCAATATTTCCTGCGTTCTCTCCCCTAGTTACAATAACACTACAACCTTCTTTCAGCTGAACATAGTTTTTGATACCAAATTTTGGTAACTCTACCAAACATGTATCATTTACATTATATGCTTCTTCACTTAGAAAAGTTCTACCATCATGAAGGCAATATTGGTATGATTTTTTCGTGGAACTCACTTTGGATTTGATTTTTCCCAACTTTAGGTTCTTTTCATTTTCCTTTATTTTTATTGGTAAAAGTGGAAGACCATTTGAAGGTACAAATCTATAGCATTCATTTGAAGGTTTTATTTCTACTGTATCCATCAACCCTACTGGGAAGTTTGGATGACGAATCATTTTTCCATCAACGGTAATCAGGCCTTTATTTAATGAACTTTTCACTTCACGAATATTTGAGCAAACGTGTAGAAGATCCCGCAAGACTACGCCAATGGGGTACGAAAACTTTCTGGTGTGCGGTCCAGGCATGGTGTTGAGAATAAATCTTGATGATTTTCTACTAACTTGCCAGAAGCTCGGTGCAAGTTGTCGTTTTAATTTTTTATCTCCTCCTTTTTTGGCCATAATCATGATTCCTCCTTAATCAATTCCTTCTTCTTTTCAGCTGATTTTTTTGTTTCCTTCCCTTTTTTTGTGTTTGTGTTGTTGTCACGTGACTTTGGTATGCCCTTTAGTCGATAATCATCATCAGTATTCAAAGAGATAATTTGTACGTTTGAAGCATGAACTTGCACTTTGACATTTCCGCCACGTATTTTCTCTCTTTGTACACCCTCGATAGAGAGCGTCGATCTTTCAGTATCCACTTTCTCAACTTTCCCTTCTATCCCAACATATTCTCCTCTTAATATTCTAACAGTGTCTCCTTTTATCACTCTAATACTGCGCTTCTTGTGCTGCTCCCTTAAGTTCGCAGCAAGGTTAGCTCCCAAAAATTTCTCTCTTTTGTGTTTTGAAATCAGTTTATAGAACATCCTCATAACCTCATATTATCAATGATGCCAAATTTGCGATTCTGGGCCATTTTTCTGCAGCTTCGGCAGCCACCGGACCTTTGATATCAGTTCCCTTTATTTCTCCTTCTGGTGTAACTAACACTGCTGCATTGTCTTCAAATGATAAACGAACACCATTTAATCTTCTAATGGGATATTTTTGTCTAATAATTACTGCGCCAAACATCTGCTTTCGTAACTCTGCATTTCCTTTTTTAACGGTCACATTTACAAAGTCCCCCACCGCGGCAGCAGGCATCCTTGAATGCCTTCCTTTGATACGCGTTACCTGTGCAATTCGCAATATTTTTGCACCTGTATTGTCTGCACAAACTAAATTAGCAGTAATTGGCAGTGCTCTTGTAATATAGGGTTTAAATTCCTCAACGCCCTTTGCGGAGACTGCTCTACTCTTAGATGCCACTCTTTATTACCTCCACTGTTACAAATGATACTGTTTTAGATATAGGCTTACATTCTGCGATCTTCACTTCGTCACCCTCATTTACATCCATACAAGAAGGCAGAAACGCATGGACCTTTGAACTACTCCTCTCATATCTTTTGTATTTTCTTACCAATCGAGGGTAGTCACGTGATACTACTATCATTTTGTGAGCTTTTGAACTTACAGTAATCCCTGTGAGTATTCTTCCTCTAATGGAAAGTTTACCATGAAAAGGACACAATTCATCATCACAAGTTCTTTTTGGTTCCGAAACTGAAACTCCAATATTTCTAGCCATTAACTATCAACCATCACTTTATTAAACGATCTTCCGGTCTCCCCAATATCATAGAACCATTCATGATACAAATCTCATCCTTAAAAATCAAACTTATTCTTTGTATTGTATTTTTAGGAATAATGTATTTTTTGAATTCATTAGCAAGTGATATTGTATTTTTAGTTTCAAAAATAATTTTGCCACTTACTTTCCTTTGATTGTCAGTGGGCCCATAATCTATCTGTGCATTTCTGCCGATGAATTCATATCGGGTAATGTAATCCCTAAGTATCATTTAGCCAGCTCCCGTTCCTTTAGGATCGAATGTATCCTGGCAATATCTCTTCTCTTCCATTTCATGTTTCCGGTTTCTTTCTTAAGTGTGCCTTTTGAATTTTCAATTGTTAGTTTTAGCAAGTCAGCTCTAATTTCCGACAGCTTTGATTCCAGATCTACATCGTTCAATTCTCTTAATGTTCTTAATTTGAGTCTAGCCATTACGTCTCACTTTTATTTACGGCTATTTCCTTAACTTTATTATCAATAATATCTTTACTCTCTGCAGTTTCTGTTTTCTTCTCAGTCTCTGTGCTTTCTTTTGTTTCTGTAACTTTTGTTTTTATATCTGATTCAGCTGGAACATTCTGATTGGTTGTTTCAGTCTGGGGTTCTTTTTCAGTAGCGCCTTCCGGCTCGGTTTGAATTTCAGTTTCACTCTTTGGCCGAGCTTCTGCCTCTAAATCAAAATCACGATGAACTTGTTCCTTGATTGAAATCTTTAATTTTATTCCTACGAGTCCCATTTTTGTTAACATGCTATTTGTGCTACTTCTTACGACTTCTTCGGCGAACTTTCCGCTTTTGGGAATAATTCCTGCGGTGTGTTTTTCAAAATGGGCACGTTCGCCTCTGAGCTTGCCCGAAATTGTAATTTCTACGCCCAAAGCTCCTGCTCCCATTATGGTGTTTATAGTCCATAATGAAGCTCTCCTAAACGCAGTTCCCCTTTCAATTAGCTGTGCAATTCGATTTGCCATTATGTGTGGATTTAGTTCAGGCTTTGTAACCTCAGTAACAGAAACCTGTGCATTTTCCAAATTAAACTGCTGTTCCAATCTAGAGGTCAAATCTCTAATTCCGCTTCCCTTTCTACCAATAACAAGTCCCGGCCTGATGACAAAAAGTGTTATTTTGGTTCCTATTGGAGTTTTTTGCACCTCTGCTCCTCCGTAACCGGCTTCAGTCAAAGAAGAACTCAGGTATTCGTTGAGTTCCATGTTTCTAAAATTATTTTTCATTACGTTTTTTATAGCGCTCAATATACTTTACCCTCTCTGGCAACGATCTCTACATGCGTCAACGTATCAACTTTTGGACTTGATCTTCCCATAGCCCTGGGGGTAAATCGCTTAAGTTTTGTTCCCTTGTGAATAACACAAGAAACTATTTCCAACCTATCCAAATCCATACCCTTATACTCTGCATTTGATTCCAAATTATCTAAAAGTCGTAAAAATTCCTCAGAAGCCTTCTTTGGAAATCTTCCGGAAAAAAAACCATCCATGATGTTTGATCTATGTGCAACTTCATTATGATGTCTTCTGTAAGGGACTGCAACTTTTCTCTCAATTGCTTGATCTAAAACATTCCTTGCTCTTTCGATCGAAAGACCCTTAATAGCTAGAGCAATTTCTCTGGCGTGCTTGTGTGATATGTCAGTTTCTCTTAATGCGGCCCTGACATGTTTATTCTTATCAAATTGTGAAAAAGCGTAAGAATACGTTGGCAAAATCTATCACTTTAGTGGGACGTAAA
>DASQWJ010000205.1:0-11654 GCA_035640315.1 Nitrososphaeraceae archaeon | reverse complement strand
TACTTTTTCTGGATCTTCCGATGGATTAAGAATAGTTTCTACCTTTAATTCAACATTCTCATCTTGAATATCATTCATTTTCCACAACTTTTATCATTACCATCAAGTAATTTGATTTTTTTTTCACCCATCCATCTTTGTACTATTCGAAGACTAAGATTACATAGCTCTGATATCGAAATGTCATTATTTGATATAGTTTCGTCTGCTAAAGCAATGGCATCACTTATTCCTACCCTCATTTCGACCTCGTCGCGCCTGTCAAACTCCCCTATATTAGATGGTACATCTGAACGTGCCCTTTCTCTAATGTGTGAATATCTTGTAGATGTTGAACCATGTATGGCTAACAATTTGACTTTTCCAACACGGTTTAGAACTTGAATCTCTGCCATGCTTCTAATTCCATCTACTATCACTACGCCAAACTCTTTTTTTTCATGCTTCATACTCTCGATTTTATCTGCTACCAAATATGCAATCGCTTCAGGCCCGTTTTTCTCTCTAAGTCTTAGCATTAATTTAGAAAGGTTATCACTGGTGGGTTCTAATCCATCATTTTGAGCAGCCTCTCTAACTACATCACCCATAATCAACAGTGGAATGCCTTTCTGAGCTAAAAAATTAGCAACGGTTGTTTTTCCAGCTCCGGGCATTCCTGTTAAAGCTACAATTAGAATATCTTCGGACATGACAAAATCAAGTGACTATGGTATTTCTCACTAACTAATGTATTAAGTTTAGCAAATTTTTTTCTGCTAGTTGTATGTCTTCTGCCTTTATTGTCTTTCTTCCAGCATGTGAAGCTAAAGCCACTGCTTGATCTGAAATCTTTGTAGCGACAATTTCAAGTATCATTCTTAGTTGATCGGCTGCTTCTTCACTAACTCTTTCTCCTCCAGATTTCTTTATGATTCTGTACATTCCTGCAAGTCCAAGTTCTGGATATTCTGTCATTCCTCATAAAGTATTCATAGATTGCATTAAAGTATTCTGTCAAAAAAGTGATAGTTCAAAATAAACTAAGGCAGCCATGAAAATATATAGATAAATCCAATCTCGTTCCGGTACTTTTTCATCCATCCAATTAACTCGTACTTGAAAAAAATCTTGAAAAATATATTCAATAGAGCCCATTACCCATTAACAACTACAGGAACCTGAACAGATTCATTCACTGAAATCATATTTGAGGATTTGAACCCTTTTAGAGTACTATTAACATTGTCATTCTACATGGTGCTCGTAGACGAGTTTATCATAGAACCTAACTGACTTTACATTTACAAATTCCAACATTCCATATCTGGATAATTCCCTTCCAAATCCACTATGTTTGATACCGCCAAAAGGAACTCTGGGATCAGAGGCAACCATGTTGTTTACTGTAACAATACCACATTCAAGTTCGCTTGATAGTTTCTGCGCCTTATTTAAATCACGGGTCCAGATGCTGCCACCGAGTCCGAAATCAGAATTGTTTGCTACCTGTATTGCTTCAGATTCATCTTCAACAACCATTATTGGTGCTACGGGTCCAAATGTTTCTTCTCTTGACACTCTCATTTGTGAATTAACATTTTTTATCACTGTCGGTTTGTAGAATGCACCCACACTTCCAATTCTCTGGCCTCCAGTTAGTAACTCTCCGCCAAGGCTGACTGCATCTTTTACCATCGAATCAATATTATCCAGACTTTTCATGCTGGAAAGTGGTCCTATATCAGTGCTATCTGACATTGGATCTCCGACATTGAGTTTTTCTGCTTTTTGAACAAATGATTCGATAAATTCATTTGCAATTTTCTTAGAGACAATAAATCTTTTCGAAGCAACACAGCTTTGACCACAATTTAGAAATCTGCCTTTGATTGCTCCAGAGGAGGCCTTCTCGATATCCGCATCGTCCAGGACAATGAAAGGATCACTTCCCCCCAACTCCAAAACACATTTCTTTAATCGTGAAGTTGCACGTTGAGCCACTTTGGCACCGATTTCAATACTTCCAGTAAAAGTAACTCCGTCAATGTTTGAATCAATGAGCATTTCTGCAATCTTTGAATTACCAATAATAGTACTAAATACACCGTCTGCAGCCCCACTTTTTGAAATGGTCTTTTCAATTTCCACTCCACACTGCATTGTTGCGCTGGCAGGTTTCAAAACAATTGTGTTCCCAGCCATTAATGAAGGCGCTGCAAAACGTAATGCCTGCCAATACGGAAAGTTCCATGGCATAATACTTCCAATAACGCCCAATGGTTGAAAGGTTATCATTGTCTTATTGGCATCGCTGTTTAGTGATTCATTATTTAGAAGAATGTCTCCATTATATGAATAAAATTCTACAGCCCATGCACATTTTTCTATCTCTGAGCGAGATTCCTTGATTGGTTTTCCCATCTCTTCTGACGCGATCCTAGCTAAACTCTCTTTGTTTTTTCGCAGTTGTTCAGCCAGCCTGAGCAGTATCATTGATCTTTTGCGAACATCGTCTTTCCATTCTCTAAATGCGGTTCTTGATTTATCTACAATCTTAGTAACTTGTTCTCTCGTCATATTTTCATATTCGTGTATTACCCGATCATTAGCCGGATTGACAGTTACAACAGTATTATCCATATTACAAGTTAATTATTCAATAAAGCATTTAATATTCATATGCATGCCCAAACTCCTGACAAAACAAATACAGATTCTCGTCATTATACCTTGAAAAGATGTCAATGTTAGCCTTTTCAATACGTAAAAGTACTATATTTATTTCATAATATCCAAGTTTATCAAATATGTGTTATGTGTTACCAAATATGAGATTAACAAAATATACTATCTTGATTAAATGATATCAGTATTTGTCATGTGCGTCATGTGCAAGATAGGTCAGAATTTTGAAAAATCTTAAATCTGGTAGTGGTTGGAGATGATTATATGAACATTGGCGTAGTTGGAACTGGACTGATGGGGTCGGCAATAGCTCACAGATTGATAGAAAGAGGATTTCAAATATTCTTGTATAATAGGACCCAAGAAAGGACCACAGCACTTGTAAAAAAAGGCGCCGTTCAAGTTGAGTATCCTTCAGATATAGGCAGAAAATGCGATCATGTAATTATTAGTGTTACAGATGGCAATGCAGTGAAAGAAATTCTATTTGGTGAAAATGGATTGGCTTATAGTAAGAATAGGAAGTTAATAGCAATTGATACCAGCACAGTATTACCAGAAGATTCCATTTACTGTGCCAATCTTATGAAAAAGAAAGGATACTCAATAATACAAGCTCCTATTATGGGAGGACCAGATCCTACGATGAAAGGAGAAGTAATATCTATTGTTTCTGGTAATAAGAAATCCATTGAAAAGTCTAAAAGAATTCTGACAAGTTATAGCAAAAAAATATTTAATTTGGGAAATAAAGATGGTACGGCTAACTTTATTAAACTTGCACTTAATCTCAACATTGCTTTAATAGCGATCTCATTGGCAGAATCAATAGTATTTGTAAAAAAATCAAAAATTGATCCAGCTATATTTCTTGAAATTTTAAATTCGACCTATTTTAAAACAGGTCTTAGTGAAATAAAAGGACCGAAAATGGTAAAGAATATTTTTGAACCTAAATTCTTTTTGAAAAATATGCTTAAAGACATACAGTTGATTAATGATTGCGCAAGGCAAAATGGGGTCATTCTTTCGTTTGCGTCAATGGCTGAACAATATTTCCGCATTGCATCCAATAGAGGTTACTCAGAATTAGACTATACTGCAATATTGAAACTTTTTGCAGAATTTAATAACTTAGAATCGTATCGTTAGCCAGAGCATCTAGAGATACGCCAGATATTGACGTGATAATAGATGAAATTTATGGCAAATATGATGTAATGGATGGCAGCATTAAATATTTCAAAATACTTGAAATAAATATTCATTGCTAGTTTTTGAGATGAATCATTAGGTTTTTATTCTGCTTAGAAGGAATTTTAACAGAGGTTTTTAAATTAGGTAAAAGAAAGGTACTAAGCGAATCTGATCTAAAGGAATTGGTAATGCCTCAACAAGGCGAACTTCTTGGCCGTGTCATAAAATTAGTTGGTGGAGATAATATCATTGTGAAATGTACGGATGGTAAAGTCAGAACATGTAGAATCAGAGGAAAGATAAAGAGGCGTATGTGGATAAGAGAACATGATCTAGTACTTATTGCGCCATGGGACTTTCAAACAGACAAAGCAGACATTGTCTGGAGATATATCTCAGCTCATGCTGAAAAGCTCCAAAAAGACGGCCTCCTAGAGGGAATTTAGAAAAAATTTAGATTTGTTGATTATCGTCTTTGGGATAATTCCCAATTATCTTGCCATTAAAATCAAGTAAGATGATTTTTATCTTTAATTGAGATTGTGAATGTTTGGTCAAATGAACGTGAACCTCTTTACACAGATTATCATAAAAGGTGTTCAATCCGGACTTGTCAATCAATTCACTAACATGTCGGGCAGTATTTGCTTCCTGTATCTGCATTACAAGCTCTGTGTTAGCGCCGCACTTATCCGCAAGACCGGCCAGGAAATTCATATCAACATGAGAACCCTTTACGTGTGTTTGTTTTATCCCCATTGCCATTTTTGTTAGTTTACCAATAAAACCTACTACGTATGCGTTCTTTATTCCCTTGATGGCACACTGTTTGATTCCGAATCCAATAAAATCTCCAATTTGAACATACGCATGATCAGCAATCGAGGTTCCGTATATGGCACGCGCAAAGTCCTCGCTCCTTCCTCCAGTAGTTAGAATAACAGAATCAGAACCCATAGCTTTAGATACATCAATGCTCTGGCGAATTGAAGCTGCAAAGGATGCAGTAGAATATGGGATTACTATTCCGGTTGTTCCTAAAATTGATATACCTCCTATTATGCCCAATCTGGGATTATCGGTTTTCTTGGCAATTTCTTGTCCTTTCGGTACACTTATTATTACTGACAAACCAAAGCTCTTTTTCTTTTGTTGATTTAATATTTCTTCAACCGCAAGATAAATCATCTTTAATGGCACGGGATTGATGGCAGCTTTACCAATTTCGAGTCCCAATCCTGGTTTAGTAACCCTGCCTACACCGACTCCACCATCAATAACTATCTTGTTTGTCGATTCAATTAAAGATACCGTTGAACAAACTTCCGCACCATTAGTAACATCTGGATCGTCACCCGCGTCCTTAATGACTGCAGCTGTAACAGATTTATCATTATCTTGTTTTATCCAAGCGATATCTATTGTTATTTGCTTATCCTTTGGTAGAGAAACGTTCACCTTTAATAGCTTTTGATTGTTAATCAGAGCTGAAAGTGCTGCCTTTGTTGCAGCGGCGGCACATGTACCGGTTGTATATCCTGTTCGAAGCGATTTTTTTTTACCAACAGGTAGATCACTTTCTTTGATATCGTCTGTGCTTTGGAACATGCATTCTCACTCTTTAAATAACTAATTTACCTCCGTCAATAATAATAGTATTTCCAGTAGAGAAGGAAAAGTTTTCACCTGCAATTGAAACAATACTCCTAGCAATTTCTTCAGGTTGACCCAGTCTTTTCAAGGTATTTTCATTTCTTGCTTTTTGTAATTCACTTTTTGAGAGGGATTTGCGCATTGCTTGTGTATCTATGTCTCCCAAGGCAACCGAATATGATCTGATGTTATATTGACCATATTCTAATGCGATATGCTTGGTTAGACAAATCAATCCAGCTTTTGCTATCGAGTAAGGGGAACCATATGAATGTCCTGCAATTGCTGGAGTTGAAGCGATATTAATGATTACTCCCTTTCTTTTTTTCATCATGATTTTCAAAATTTCCTTGGAAATTCGGATCGAGCCAAATAGATCAACTTGAAGAATATTCAACAATTCCTTGTCAGTTATGTTATGAACCTTCTTAAACCAAATTTCTCTTTCAAATGGAAATCCTGCATTGTTTACCAATACATCAACTGTATCAAAATCCTTTGAGATACGTTTGATAAACTGAACTATACTCTTAGGTTTGATAACATCCAGTTCAAATCCATAGCAATTCTTACCTATCATATTACAGGCCCTTTGCAGCTTTGATTTCTTTCTAGAGGTAATTATAACAACTGCTCCCTTTCTTGCTAATTCCTTTGCAATTTCTAATCCCAGTCCTCCTGCCCCACCAGTTACAACACTTACTTTCCCATCAAGAGACAACGATCCTAGATTCGTGAGCTGGATATTTTAATTGTTATCCGTAAGATAACATAACAGCCGTTGCATGATAACCTTTTAATTAAATATTATTGCTAGATGCTTTCAGTTGTCTTCTTTTTCAAAGGCAGGACACCTTGTTTCATTATTGAATAAGAGTGACTTTAAAATCTTAAAGGTGTTTGCTTCGTCTTTGAAAAATCGTCAATTTTTAAATCTTACTACTCTTAGTCAATATTCGAACTTAGGTCAAGGTTTGATTGAACATCATCTGGAACGCCTTGTCAAGTTCGGATTGATTAGTAAAAGTAACTTGGGATATACATTATTGGTAACAGGTTTAGACATTTACGTACTAAAAATTCTTTCTAACAAGAACATAATAACTGCACTTGGACCTCAAATAGGTATCGGAAAGGAAGCAGAAGTATATCTAGCTCGAGATTCACTAGATCAGGATCGTATCTTAAAAATGTTCAGACTCGGAAGATCTAGTTTCAAACAAATAAAGAGGAAACGAGATATAAGTTCAGCGAGTAATAATTGGTTACTTTTGAATATCGACACAGCGAAAAAGGAATATGATATATTGACATATCTTAAAGACTCTAGTAATTTTTTTCCTAACCCTCTGTATAGGTCATTCCACTGCATCGTAATGGATGCTATTTATGGAAATAGGTTATCTGATATAGAAAATCTCGATGACCCAAAACTGGTGTTAGAAAAGATAATCGACAATATTACAATTGCATATCATAAAGGATACATAAACGGTGATCTTAATGAGTACAACATAATCGTAAACGATGATAAAGTCTTTATCCTAGATTGGCCTCAAGCCGTTAAAGTTGATGCTATCAATGCTGAAACTGTCCTAACACGAGACATAAAAAATGTTCTAAAATACTTCTCAAAGAAATTTAATGTTGAAAAAGATTCACATAAAATAATTAACTACATAAAACAAAATGCATCATAGGACGGGAGTTATATGCAAACAGTACTTATGTTCTAAATGATCCTGATTTGTCGGTTTTTTCCCAGGTAAAGTCGGGCTCATTTCTTCCAAAATGTCCATATGCAGCAGTCTTTTTATAAATTGGTCTTTTGAGACGTAACGTTTCTATTATTCCCCAAGGTGTAGTGTCAAAAATTTCTCTGATTTGTGATTCAATTTTTTCTTCATTAGCTTTTCCAGTATTGAAAGTGTCTACCATGATTGAAACAGGATCAGCTACTCCTATGGCATATGCAAATTGAACTTCGCATTTTGAAGCCAAATCCGCAGCCACAATGTTCTTTGCAACATATCTTGCCATATAACATGCAGATCTATCTACCTTAGATGGATCCTTACCCGAAAAGGCACCTCCCCCATGTCTTCCCATACCACCATAAGTATCAGCAATTATTTTTCTCCCAGTTAGTCCTGTATCACCAACCGGACCTCCTATGACAAATCTGCCCGTAGGATTTACTAGAAATTTTGTTGAATCATTTATTAGATCATCACAGACTGGTTTTATAACTTTTGAAATAACTTCTTCTCTAACTTGAGAAATTGAAATATCTTCAGTATGCTGGGTAGAAACAACGACAGTATCAATTTTCTTTGGAACTGAATCTTCATAGATAACAGAAACCTGAGATTTTCCATCGGGACCCATCCAATCCAAAGTTTTTTCTTTTCTCACAGTTGCTAATTTCATGGTTAATTTATGTGCCAAAGTAATTGGCAATGGCATAAGCTCAGGGGTTTCATTAGTTGCATATCCGAACATCAATCCTTGATCACCAGCTCCTTGTATACCATTCTCATTTTTAGAAACACCCATAGAAATATCTGGACTCTGTTCGTGAATGGAAGTTAGAACAGAACAACTATTTCCATCAAATCCATGTTTTAAACCATCATACCCTATATTCTTCAAAGTCTTTCTAACAACGTCTTGAGCGTCAATTCTTGCATTGGAAGTTACTTCTCCAGCCACGAACACAATGCCGGTAGTAGTCATAGCCTCAACTGCAACTCTCGAATCTGGATCCTGAGATATTATTTCATCAAGAATTGAATCCGATACCTGATCACATATCTTATCTGGGTGACCTTCAGTCACGCTTTCAGAAGTAAAAAGATAGCGTCTTGCCATTTTTGGTTAAGACAAATCCCAATAATATCTCTATTTTCTAGAGATCCTTTTCTATTTTAATGAATAAAACATTGTTTCCGCGAATAACTACTTTCCCATAATTTGCAACAGGACTTGAACCATTAAATTCTTCTGCATCCAATAAAATCAAATTCATATACGAATCCACATTATTCATTCGGCCTCTGTACTCCAGCTCATTTTTAAGCCTGACAGATACTTTCATATTTAATGAACGCTGCAAAATTGTTAACGGTCTTTTTGGTTGTTGTGGAGATGATGACATATTAGGTTTTCACTTTTGTTTTCAAAAAATAAGATCGACAATAAAAAGTTTCTCCCAAGTCTTCCCACTTTGTATTTAAATAATTGCAGAGATTAATTTTATGCCCACTATCACAACAGGGTCAGAAGCAATTGATGGTATGCTTGGGGGCGGAATTAGAACTGGTCTAGTCACGAACATACTATCTGATTCCAGAGATGCACGATCAGCTTTATGCTACTCTCTTTGTGTGAATGCTGCAATACATCACAAAGATTCATCGATAATATTTGGAGACACGCAAGGATTTTTTAGACCAGAGAAAATTCTTTCATTTATCAAGAAAAAACAAGAATTAGACTCGATTCTTCATCAAATAAGAAGCATTCGGTTGATGTCAACAAATGTTCAAATGGCACTTGCAAATTATGCCTTGCATCTGCATCCTATTCTCATAATTATCGATAATTTTAGTTATTTATTTTTGAATGAAAAGAAGAAATCACTGTCAATACAGTTCCGATTGAGAAAGCATTTACATGATCTTGCTATCTGCGCAATGGAAAACGACATTGCAATTGTAATTACCAATTCTATTTCTTCAAAAAGAGAAAGTAAGAGATCTGAAGATATTTTTGAAAAAAGAATTACATCATTTAACGAATTATTGAACAATATTATTTTCAATTTCACACATGTATCTTTGGAACTAAAGACAGTAAAGACTAACGAACCAAGATACTCGGCCGGACTATTGAAACCCGTAACGTCGACAAAATCCTATTTTATTGTAAGCCCTGAGGGATTGTATGATTGCTGATAATTAATTTCAAGTTCGTTTGAATATCATCGGGAGCAATTGTGAAGGACTTTGAATTTCTAGATAAATAATGGAATTTGACCTAATACTCTAATGATGAGCTTGATAAGAATTACATGTATGTTTTAAATAATTATATTGTCTTGAAAAAAATTATAGAATTAATCGTTAAAAACTTCCAATTTTTTCTCTATATTCATAATGGGAGAAACATTTATTAAGATTTTTTCTACGTAATTAACATAAAAAGATGCTAATGGAGAACTTCCATATCCTACAACGATAGGAAGAACGACTCCATTTCCATCTTCACGGAAGGTCAAAATCTATATTCAAGAATTTTTATGAATGGTAAGTGGATAAACTAGAAAAATTAATTGAAATGCAAAGAAATCTAGCAACCGTGTTGGGGTCATCAAGATATCCTCCAAAGACCGAAGAGAGAATTTCATTTCTTTGCACAGCAATCACGCACGAAGCTATTGAACTTCAAAGATTGACAAATTGGAAATGGTGGAAAAACCCCATCGAGTTTGACGTTGAAGAGGCAAAAGAAGAATTGATAGATATTTGGCATTTTGTTCTTCAAGCAACCATCGAATTAGACATGACAGCCGACGATGTGGTAAAGTATTATTCAAAAAAGAACAAGATAAACAAGAAAAGAAAAAAAATGAATTATTAAATTAATTCATCCACAAAAGATCTTATTCTATTCAAGTCAGTCTCCTCAATTAGATCATGGATAGTAATACGATTTCTAAATATTTCCACTTCTTGATAGGATGAACGCAGTTGAGGCCTTGGGCTTTTTGAATTGATTATTGTTCCTTCCTTTGTCATCCCATTCTTAGAGAGAGCAATTAATGACTCACCAGCTCTATGGCCACGACTATCTCTACCACATATGACTAAATGTTCAAGCTGCTTATTTGCAATACAATAATTGATCATTTCATCAATTCCCTTGTTCTCTGATAGTAGTCTGCCCACTATTGCCAATTGATTCATCAATTTGGTATCAATCGAAATTTCTGTTAATAATCTGATACTGGATAAGGTACATATTGCAATTTTACTACCATTTCCTACATAACGCTCATGCTTGATAGGCAGTAAGTGTTTACAAATTTCACCAATACAATTTTCCATCTTTTCATAAATCAAGATCGAATCATTTCCAAACCATACTTTATATCAGAATCCCCAACTAACCTTCTTTTTAGGTGTTACTTCTATAAATGGAGCTTCACCCTGTTTCCATGGATCTTTTTTCACCCAGTCAAATTTTTGATGGAACACTTTGTACAATGTTTCAAATTTTCTACCTTTGTGAATAAATGTGGTTATTCCTTGTGTGACTATTGCAGTATTTCTATTGTTTTTGGTTGTGTCTACAACTAGGCATATCCTATTGTTTTTTTTCAGGTTATTATACTTCAGAGTATTGTAGTCCGTAGCAAAGTAGAATTTACCTTGATCAAAAATATATGCAACAGGAGTCACATGCGGCTGATCATTGTTGCATGTTGCGATTCTACAGATTTCATTAGAGCACAGAAATTTGATTTCAGCTTCTGTAAAAGTCACCTCGTTCATATACAGTAATTATTGTAATTCCAATTTATGATTTTTTGTGGCCTAACAAAAAAACCAATTAGGAAATCAATTTTCAGAATATCTAAGTAGCACATTAGTATTAGATTCCATTACAGTGGTTATGAATGGATGAAAAAAGCTCCTCACAAGATGGAATGGTTATCGTATATACGGGAAATGGGAAGGGTAAGACAACAGCTGCACTTGGTGTTGCATTGAGAGCTATAGGTCATGGACTCAAAGTTTGTATGGTTCAATTCATCAAGGGGGAATGGCATTATGGTGAGCTCACTAGTTTAAAGAAACTAGAACCAGATTTTGAATTAATAGTTGCAGGTAAGGGCTTTATCGGCATTATTGATGATGACCATGCTTTTGCAGAACACGTAAGGGCAGCAAAGACCGCATTGAATATCGTAGAGCAAAAAGTTTCACTTGGTACTTTTGATGTTATTATCTTGGATGAAATTAACTATGCAGTGAATCTTGGAGTACTAAAGTTAGAGGATGTCATGAAAATTGTTAAAAATCGTCCAAAAAAAGTATCGTTAATTCTGACTGGAAATCACGCCTGTGAAGAAA
>DASQWJ010000204.1:0-5158 GCA_035640315.1 Nitrososphaeraceae archaeon | reverse complement strand
CACGGGCCTTCTGTATTCCATGAGGGATGTCTGAATTCTACGGCGTAATCATATCCTGCTGGTAGCCTATCCAAAGGTTCTGTATTTCTAAATTCGCCAACGGTGAAGCTTGGCGGTAATTGAATAATTATAGCTCCCAATTTATTTATGGTCTTTAAGGAGGATATTTTTTCGAGGAATTCTTAGAGAGCATTTATTGCGACTTTACCAATGTCCAACCCTTTTTCATGGGTTATGGATTCAGGAATCTTTAGAGATATTTGAAAATTAGGTGGTGATGTCTTGGATATTGAAATAAACGTTTCTTTTGTCATGTATTTAGAATCTTTGATAGAACGTGGAATCCATTTCGACGGTTTTAAAGAATTGTGAATAAAATTGCAGTTTTTTTGTTCTGGTATTAGGATAGAATATTTTCATCCATCCACCTTTTTCAACAGAGTCGGAATAATTCCAGCCCGAACAACCTATATTAACAGACAAAATTTTTTCCTAAACAATACTAAGGTCTATTATCATTATAAACATGCAAACAAGATAGCAAACAAACAAACAAGTCTGTCAGTTATCTAATAACCAATGAATTCGTCAAGGCTCAGGATTTTGGTCTCTTTTTGGACCATTTCATCTTCATTTGATTTAATCGTTCAAAATTTTCATAAATAAACGGCCTTGTCTGCCTCATTCCTTCTATTACTGGTCTTGCTTTATGCCAGAAAGGAGTTGGGTTAAAAACATCAAAATACAGATTTGGATCAATTAATTGTCTTTTTACTAAAGTTCCTGAAAGCTCAAAAAAACCACAAACACGGATAAACTGACATCTGTCTTTGTTTGTACCGTGATATTTTTGCTTATATTCCTGGTAATTTTTTACATTGAAATCTTCGAGGAACCAAAGAAAAGAATCTCTGCTTCGATCATATATGTTATAGAGTGAAAACAGAGTCTCTACATTGTCATTTGTCAATACATACCAATACGATCTGAAGCATTAAAATATTTTGAATTGCTGCTAAATACCAAAGTAGGAAAAAACTATAGTACTAGTGATACATTACCGGATATGATATAAGATGGATTATTTCTAGATCAAGTCTAGTTTACTTTTTAATTCCTTTGCTCGATTTCTTATAGTTACTTCTGTAACTCCTGCGGCTTCTGCCATGTCAATCTGTCTGACTGATTTGCCTTCCATTTGAAGGGATACGTATAACACGGCTCCAGCAAATCCCATGGGATCCTTTCCGGCAGAAAATTCTTGTTCAAGAACTTTTTTCATTAGATCTCTTGCATGTCGTGTTGTTATTTCATTTAGTTCGATTTTGTTTGCAATCTTGTCTATACATTGGAAACAATTTACCTGCGGTATTTTTCTCTTCAAGTGAAATACAATATCTCTGTAAATTTTTGCAATGGCCTTCCTTCTAATGTTACTGGCTTCTGCAAGTTCATCTATAGTTCTAGACACTCCCAATTCCCTGCATGTAATGTAGAGACAGGCGACAAGAACTGCCCCTATCGTTCTTCCTCTTATTAATCCATCTTCCTGGACCTTTCTATATGTGTATGCAGTTTTTTCAACTATGGAAGGTGTAAGACTTAGCTTATCCTTCAATTTATCCAATAATACAAAGGCAGTTGTAAAGTTGCGTGATGAACTATCTCGGAACATGGTACGGGAATCCCATATTCGTAACCTGTTCATTCTCGCTTGCATGCCTGAATCAATCAATTGCCCAGCAGAATCTTTGTTTGTTTTGCCAATGATTGTTGATAAATTCATGTCATGTACTGCAAGAGAAAATGGCATTCCTATTCTACTCTTATCGGTTTCATGATCTTTGGGATTAATCCATTCCTTTCCAATCTCTTCCATGCTATCAATAGCAACCGTTCCACAGTTACTACACACAATCTCTCCCGATACTACATCAGTAACCATCTTATTCTCTTTTATATTACAGGTTGAACACGTAATTACTTTCGACATTATAACGTTTAAGTAGTAATATATACGCTGATCAAGTATTTAAGCGTTGTACGTGAATATCATAGTGGACAAAACATGATACTCTGGATGAGACTTTGTAGAAACACATTTTGAGCAAATTTTGAAATTTATAGCGTTTTTATAATATATTGGCTATATAACTATAGATTGACCTTAAAGGTTGCATATAACCGAAAGTTAATGCAATATCTATTGGAAAAAAATAATCAACAGATATCGATTACTGAGAACCTCGAAAATGAAATCGAATGCCCTAGATGTCATGAAATCATGACTCTATGTTCTGATTTCGATATTCTTTACTATAAATGTGAAGAATGTAATTTACCCCTATATATTGCACCAAATACAAATTATTAGTCTTGTATGAACCAAGGTTAAACATACAAAATTGATATAATTAACGTTCTTTCACTTGCTCTTTATTGAATATATTTATTTTCAATACCTCAATATACTATTCCCATGTCCAGGTTGAAAAAGTTTCTACTACATTCACTAATTATAACACTGTTAGGGATTTTCTATCAGATTCCGTTTTGTTTTCATGAAGCTTATTCCCAAGAGTCAACTCTAGAATATGTTAAACAGATTGGAGTAAAAGGTGTTGAAAAAGGACAGTTTATCAATCCCCACAGCCTCGCAACGGATAAATTCGGTAACATTTTTGTAGGAGACACAGGCAACAAGAGAGTCCAAAAGTTCTCTCCTAACGGCACATTTATGCTGAGTTGGGGTTCGGAAGGAAACAAGAGCGGACAGTTTATGGGTTTACATGATGTAGCAGTTGATCCTGAAGGAAAATTTGTTTTTACAGTTGAGCTCAAAAATCACAGAGTACAAAAGTTTTCCACTGATGGAAGTTTTATTACAAAATGGGAATACAATGGCACGGGAGGTCGTGACGTCAATAGGGCTCCGCATCAAATTGCAGTGAATTCTCTGGGTATTGTATATTTAACAGACTCGAATGGTAACCAACTATTAAAGTATCATGATAATGGTACTTTTATAGGTACAATCGGATCAGCAGGTGTAGGGCCAGGCAAGTTTAGTACCCCTCATGGCATAGCGTTTGATCCCAGCAACAATATGTACGTTACTGATATGAAGAACTACAGAATTCAAGTCTTTGATGCTAATGATTCATTTATTAGAGAATGGAAATCTGCAGGAATGGGACCCGATAAGTTCTCTGAAACCGTTCCAGGTATAGCGCTTGATGCTGAAGGTCAAGTGTATATTGTAGACAAGATAAATTCAAGAGTCCAGATGTTTGATAATACAGGAAATCATTTGTCAAGTTGGGGAACAGATGGAAAAGGGCAACAACAATTACACAAACCAGAAGATATTTCTGTCAGTAAAGACGGTACAATTTATGTTACTGATACTCGAAACTCTAGAATTCAAGTGTTGCAAATTATGAAATAGAAGTGAAGTGATTGTATCAGGATTGATTAGGAGTCATCAAGATACAACCGAAATTTTGTGAAAAGGTGATAACAAGCGCACTAGTAGACAATGATTGTATCAGACAATATCAATACTAGTTTGATTTGAAGATTACTCTTGTATTATCCTTAATTTTTTGTAACAATTCGTCTTTTACATTGCCATGAGAAATTATTCTTCCTACCAAATTTACAGGAGAATAAGCCAATATCTGTCCATCTCTACTGATCGGAGTCGGTCCATAAAATAAGCATAACGCACTACCTTCAGGCCAATATGCGACGTCCAAATAATCTACTTCTCTTCTAGCATTTTCCTCTTTTGCTATGATAGGGGTTCTCTCAGTATAAAGTTCATCTCCCCATTTAGTAATGCTAATTTCGAAGGGCAAATTTTCGAGTATTGCTTGAAAAGTCTTTGGAGAATGTGAATTATCCAGCTCTATTAGGATTTCTTTATCGATATCAGGAAGTAATGCTTTGATCAGCTTCTTCATACCGCTTTTGATTCAACAGAATATATTAAATTCTTTTACGATCAATAATCTTTGAACGATGCCAGGGCCTCGTCCTTACTTTCTGCTTGCAATCCTTACAACGTAAAATCTGTTTTGGATATTTTAATTCGCAAATAGAACAGTAATTATAAAAGTTATAATCAATTCTACTTGGGATAGGTTTTACATTATTGTCTATTATGGAATCAGCAATACTCAATGAATTTTTTTCATCTTGAAATGATTCAAGTTCAGGTTCATAGAAAGTGGATTTGTATTTTGAATTGTCATCTACCAGGCGAGAAATTTGGTTACTCTTATTTAGAATCATTTAAATCAGTCCTAATGTAAAAAAGAAAAAAATATTTAGTTGACTAGTATGCCTACTCAACTTTTATTTCTTTAGATTTTGGCTTTAGAGGTTTTTTAAACTGTATTCGAAGTTCCAGTACTCCGTTAATGTAGCTGGCCTTTGTAGTATCTTCATCTAGTTCTTTATCTACTGGTAGCTCTGTATGATATTTCTTATTTCCTTTTTCAGCATGTATCTTGACCAACCCTTCTTCCATTGTCACTTTTACATCTTCTTTTGTTATGCCAGGCATCTCTGCTGTTATTATCATAATGTTCTCTTTTTCATTAATTGATGTATCTACAAGTGGCTTTCTAACTTCGCGTTGCTCAATCAGTCCTTTCTGTGACGGCCTTACATTTCCAAATTCTCGTATATGAGGTTTGCCATCAGTTCCTACAGTTATTTGATATCCGTAAAAGTATGGTTGTGTATGTGAACTTTCAGCACCAGATTCTGTTGCTGTCTTGAAGACTCTGTTCAACATTTCCTCTGCTTCTGAGAATTCTTTTTCTATTTGCTCAAAAAATCTGTCTCTAAATCCCCATTTATCTCTCCACAATATTCCATATCACCTTACATTATGTAATGGCTATTACAATATATATATTTTTTCTTTGAATAGTAAATGCATATGACTTTGAATGATCTGATCATAAAATCTCGAATTGAAACTCAAGTTTCAATGATCAAGTTATTCGTAGTATCAACCAAAAAATATTAAACGTTAATTTGTCAATTCATTTCACAAGTAGAATTCATATGCAAAACTTTTTTATAACATCGCACAAATCCCAAATCAGAACAATTTGCCTCTAAGGGTATCTAGGATGATAGTAAT
>DASQWJ010000203.1:0-12053 GCA_035640315.1 Nitrososphaeraceae archaeon | reverse complement strand
AAGCAGACTTAATGCTCAACTCAAAAAATTGGTGTCCAATGAGAAAATCAACTTGATAAAAAGTAAAATTAAGGATGTCAAAATTTTGGACCAATTCAAAGATGTGTACTTGATTTTGGCTGCTACTGATGACAGAGCCTTAAATAGGAAACTTGTGGAGAAGGGAAGATCTATGGGTGCATTTGTATACGCTGCTGATGACCCCGAGATAAGCGATTTTTCGTACGCATCATTAGTAAATTATGAAGGTCTTATCCAAGTTGCAATTTCAACTTCTGGAAAGAGTCCAATAATGGCCAGAAAAATAAGGATGAAAATAGAAAGAATGGTGCGTAAAAGTATTAATGATTCAGACATCAGCAACATAATTTTACAGGAATTTGCAAGAAAGAATGCAAAACGAAAAATTGGTACGGTTAAGGAAAGAAAGCAATTTTTATATTCATTAATAAAAGATAAAAATATCCAATCTTTGTTAAGATCAAACAAGCTCAACGAAGCAAAAATGACTGCATTACATATGTTGAATAATTGGGGAAAGGTGAATAAGCCTTGAATACAGAAGTGACTGATGAGCTAAAACTGTTGAATTTGAGAATAACTCACAAAAAAGCTCCGATACACATTCTTGAAAAATTTACTTTCAAGGATATTGCCAGGGCACATCGTATATTTTTGACAACTGGCAATATACGAGAATGTGTCATACTTCAAACATGCAATAGAGTGGAGCTTTTTTTGGCCCTAGAAAAGATAGATATTGAGAAGATTTTTGAAACATGGAGAAGCATCATAGAACGAAATGACTTGTCATTTGAATCTGCGGAGATTGACGAAGGAAAAGAAGCAATACATCATCTTTTGAGACTGACTTCAGGACTTGAGTCCCTCGTTGTCGGAGAAGATCAAATACTCGGTCAGGTTAAGAGGGCGTTTGAATTTTCTCGCCAGAACTGTTATGTTGATTCGATTATTCCTTTAATCTTTGAACATGCAATAAAGGTTGGAAGCAGAATTAGAACCAACACTGGTTTGAATAAGGGAAGTGTGTCAATTGGATCAATGGCAGTCAACCTAGCTGAGGAATATTTTGATGATTTTCAAGATAAAAAAGTACTATTGATTGGAACAGGTGAGGGAGCAATGCTAGTTGCCAAATCATTGAAGAAAAGACAAGTCAACTTTGAAATTGCAAGTAGAACCTATGAGAGAGCAAAGTCATTTTCAAGTACAGTCGGTGGAACCCCTATAGAATTTGAACAAGCTCTTCATAATTTTGATAAAACCGATATCATCTTTGTATCCACAACCGCTCCATACTATCTTATTACTTATGATCGAATTTTCAAATCTAAGAAGAAAAATGATGGAATGATGATATTTGATCTTTCTAATCCAAGAACTGTTGATGACAAAATTTCAACAATATCTGGTATAAAACTAGTGAACATAGATCAAATTGCAGAAATAGTAGACAGAAATCTAAAACGCAGGCAGGAAGAAATCAAGTTGGCAGAAACCATGATCCAAAGTGGAATGGAATCCATGGATTTATTATTTAGAAAAATAAAAGCTGAACCTTTTGTGGTATCAATATTCAAAATAGTAGATGAAGTCAGAAATAGAGAATTATCCAAAGCCGCAAGGATGCTTGGAATTAAGAAAGGAATGAAGGAATATGAAATTATGGAGCAATTATCTTTTGCAATAGTTGAAGGAATATTATCCACACCAATGAATAATTTCAGAAAGGAGATTGGTAACACAGAAAAGAATGAAGATGTGTTAAACATAGTAGCAAGGATTTTTAATTATGAACCAAAATGAAGATTTTGAGTTCAATGGATTTCCACAAGTTCGACTAAGAAGATTAAGGCGTACACCGGCAATAAGGGATCTTTTACAAGAAACAAGATTATCAGTTAAAGATCTTGTATCTCCCGTTTTTGTTCAAGAAGGTATCAATGAGCCAAAAGAAATTGAGTTGATGCCAGGAATGTTCAGAATACCTCAAAAACACCTGATCAAAAATGTTCAAGAATTGTATGATTTGGGGGTAAAGACTTTTTTGATTTTTGGTATACCAAAATTAAAAAATGATAGAGGAACCAGCGCTTATCAAAAAGACGGAATTGTTCAAGAATCTGTGAAAGCAATCAAGAATAATTTTGGCGAAAAAATTGTAGCAATAACTGATGTGTGTCTGTGTCAGTATACTTCTCATGGACATTGCGGTATCATAAAAAATAATGTTGCAGATAATGATGAAAGTTTGAAAATATTGAATCGTGTGGCGCTAAGTCATGCCGAAGCTGGGACTGATTTTGTAGCACCTTCTGCGATGATGGATGGACAGGTAAAAAGTATCAGGAAGGCATTGGACGATGATAGCTTCAAAAATGTTGGCATAATTGGATACTCCGCAAAATTGTCATCTAACCTATACACTCCATTTAGAGATGCCTCGCACTCCAAGCCAGAATTTGGCGACAGAAAATCATACCAAATGCCCTTCCATAATACTAACGAAGCCCTACACGAAATAATGATGGATGTTAAAGAGGGTGCAGACATCATAATGATAAAACCTGCGTTGCCCTATCTTGATTTAATTTACAAAACAAGACAAAGCACACTATTGCCGGTGTGTGCATACAGCGTCTCAGGAGAGTACTCTATTGTGAAAGCGGCAGCTCTTGAAGGATGGGTAAACGAAGATGAAGTGGTTATGGAATTTACAACGTCGATTAAGAGAGCAGGAGCCGACATCATCATTTCCTACCATACAAAGAGAATTGCAGAGATTCTAAACAACATTTAAAGATACAATTATAACAGTTTCAAAATTATGATATTCATGTTTGTCGGCTTCTCTATTTAATAGAGCGAAAGAAATAATCCCAGGTGGTGTTAACAGTCCTGTTCGTTTCTATGAACCGTATCCTTTCTTTGCCTCATACGGAAGAGGTTCAAAGATTATTACGGAAGATCATGATACCCTGATTGATTATTGCCTAGGTTACGGTGCTATCATTTTAGGACATGCATATTTTGAAATTGTAAGCGCTGTGAAGAGACAGCTAGAAAAGGGGAATATTTTCTGTGTTCCTACAGAAAACGAAGTAAGACTTGCTGAACTAATAATTGAAATGATTCCCAATATGGAAATGGTAAGATTGATGAACACGGGAGCGGAATCAACTATGCATTCTATCAGATTGGCAAGGGCTTTTACAAAGAAAAAAAAGATTGTCAAATTTGACGGATGCTATCATGGAGCTTATGATTATGTTATGGTAAACCCAGGTTCTAGTGCCTCAACTAATTCATTTAATGGGAACTTAGAAGAGTCCATGAATCAAACATTGGTACTCCCATACAACGACATTGACGCTCTCGAAAATCTGGTCAAGAATAACAATGATGTTGCATGTGTGATAGTTGAACCAGTCATGGCAAATATGGGCCTTATAATTCCAGAAGATGATTATCTAAGTAAACTAAGAAGAATCTGTGACATGGAAGACATTGTCTTAATTTTTGATGAGGTTGTAACTGGCTTTAGACTTTCACCTGGAGGCGCCTCCGAATATTTTGGAGTGATACCAGATATTATGACGCTTGCAAAATCAATTGGTAACGGGTTTCCACTTTCTGCCGTTGTTGGAAAAAGTGAGATAATGGAATTGTTATCTCCAAAAGGAACCGTATTTCAGGGAAGTACCTATGCAGGAAATCCAATTTCAACTAGCGCGGGTATTGCAACATTGGAGAAACTAATTAGTGAGAAAAATGAGTTGTATCCAAAGCTCTCACGTTTTAGCGATACTTTATCAAATGGAATTAGAGATCACCTAAAAGATCTTAAATTTGAGTCGAGTGTAAATAACATCTCGTCCATGTTCCAACTTTATTTTACTGATGAAAAAATAAAGGATGCATCCAGCGTTAAAAAATCAAATGTTCGCCTTTATAAGACACTCTTTGACGAACTCTTAAAGACCGGGATATTCATCCCACCATCGCAATTTGAAACTTGTTTCATTTCTTATTCGCATGATGATGAGGACATAGATAGGACCATGGAATCATTTGCAAAGGCATTGAGAAAAGTGAAACATTTTGGCTAAGTACAGAGTTGCGACGCGTGGGAGTAAGTTGGCTTTAATTCAGACTGAAATAGTAACTGAGAGTCTCCACAAACTCTTTCCTGCATTAGAAACTGATGTTATTAAAATTAAATCAAGCGGAGATATTAACAAGAACAAGTTTCTTTTTTCCGTAGACGAAAAAGGAGTTTTTGAGAAGGAAGTCGACAGAGCAGTTCTCGATGAGCAGGCAGACTTTGCAGTGCATAGTATTAAGGATATTCCAGCCGATATTGATGATGAATTAGTCATAGCATCTGTACTAAAGAGAGAAAAACCAAACGATGTCTTGATAGGAAAATCAAAATCAACCATAGAAGTATTAGAGCCAAAATCTAGTGTTGGCACATCTAGTTTGAGGAGAGCTGTCCAAATAAGGAGGAAGAACCCAAATGTAAAAGTGATTCCAATAAGAGGTAATGTCGAAAGTCGGGTAAGAAAGTGTATTGAAGGTCCTTTTGATGCCCTTGTTCTTGCAGAAGCCGGACTAAAAAGACTTCAACTGGATAATTTTATTGTTCAGCGATTCAACTATCATGATTTCGTTCCAGCACCAGGGCAAGGAGCAATAGGAATCGTATGTCGAAAAGATAACAAGAATGTACTTGCAAAATTACAAGAAATTGAAGACAAGCCATCAAGATATGCTATCGATGCAGAGAGATCACTGATTCAGTACTTGAATGCTGGTTGCAGATTTCCAGTAGGGGCCATAGCATTACCAAATTTAAGAACAAACAAAATTACTATGTATGCCACAGTTTTCTCCGCTGATGGCGCTAAGGCAATAAATGTAAAAAAATCAGATGTTATCTCAAATGCAGCTCAGGTTGGAAGTGAAGTAGCAAACGACCTATTAGCGAAAGGAGCTGCAGATTTTGCTCATGAATGGAGGGAGGCATTAGAAAAATGGAACAACCAAAACAGAAATCAAAAGGTATAGTGTACATTTGTGGAGCAGGTCCGGGCGATAGAGACTTGTTAACGTTAAGAGCATCAAAACTATTATCAGAATGCAATGTAATACTTTACGATAGGTTAGTAAACAAAGGGATTCTTAAGATGGCATCGTCTAAATCAGAAAAAGTTTATGTTGGTAGAGAGTCAGGTGATCCTACAACTAATCAAAAGATTACAAATGAGTTAATGTTAAAGTATGCAAATGATGGAAAAAAAATACTAAGATTAAAAGGCGGTGATCCATTTATTTTTGGCCGCGGTGGTGAGGAAGCTGAATTTCTCTCATCTAAAAATATCAAATATGAAATTGTTCCCGGTATATCGTCTCTAAATGGTGCAGCAGCATATTCAGGTATTCCATTGACTCATAGGGATTATTCATCATCTGTAATGATACTAACGGGTCATGAATCAATTGATAAAAAAAAGTCATCCATAAAATGGAATTCCATTACAAAGGCGGCGGATACAATTGTGGTTTTCATGGGTCTTGAACAATTAAGAGATATTTCCAGAAAGCTAATTGCAGGTGGATTGACCAAAAATTCCAAGATTGCAGTAATTGAAAATGCCACATCAAATAGGCAGAGAGTAATAGTTGGTAATTTGGGTAATATTGAGAAGAAGGTAAAGCAGAAAAAAATTCAAAGCCCTGCTATAATAATCGTGGGGAAAGTTGTGGGAATTCAAAACAAAATAAATTGGTTTGTTCCAAGTAATTAGACTAGTCTATATTATTGATATCCTAGAACAGCAATCCTAATGCTTTTATGACAAGCAAATTTTATTATCTTGTTGGGTAAGACCTTAATCAATAAAATCATTGCAATAACACGAAATAAATCAAGTAATACAGAGTTTATACGATTGGTAAGACAAGAAGGAGGTATACCGATTTCCTTACCAACAATTAAATTAATTCCAATTGATTCAAAACAATTTCTCGAGAAATTCACTCAAATATGTTCCAAACATTATCACTATTATGTCTTTATGAGTCCAAATTCGGTAGATTTATTCTTTAAATTAGTGAAAGACAACAATCTTACTCATTTGTTACAGGAACAATTGGCCAAATGTGATGTAATTGCAATAGGACCATCAACGAGAAAAAAACTTGAATCAAATAACGTTTCAGTCAAGTGGCAGCCTAATGACTACTCTACTCGTGGCGTCCTAAAATTATTAAAGAAATTACAACTCAAGCCCGGAACCCGGATATTGATTCCAAGGAGTGGTGCATCAAACTCTTTTCTAAAAGATGAACTAGATTCGATGTCAATAATTTTGGATGAGTTCTACATATATTATCCTCAAGCAGAAACGTCAAATCAGACTTGGATTGAATTTTCACAGCAAATAAGAATGAACAAGGTTCATGCAATAATTTTTACTAGCCCATCAGCAGTTCGCTACTTCTTTTCCATAATGCATGAAGTGCTTCCCGATTTTATGCATTACGCCAAAAACATAGTTCTGATAAGTATTGGCCCTAGTACGACAAATGAACTTGAAACAAAAGATATAGTTCCAGCTGAATCGGAGGAACATACAATTAACGGCACTCTAAGATTGGCAAACAGGATTTTATCGCAGAACTGAAAATACATATTTGCCTGCTTTGTATGTGTGTAGGAATAACAAGGTTTTTCAAACGAAGATACTAGATACTATATGATAATTGCAAATTGGCCGATAAGGGTAGCGAAAGCGCAACTGATATTGACACATTGAAGGACATTGGTCCTGCAACTAAGACTTCACTAAAGGAAGCTGGTTTTAGGTCAATCAAGGATCTAGTTATTCGTGGTCCTATAGATATTGCAGATGCTACCGGGATTGCGATAGAAAAATGCATAACTCTATGCAATAAGGCAAGAGAAGCGTTAGAAGATATTGGCGTTTTTGACAAGCCGTTTATTACTGCAAATCAAATTTACGAAAAGAGAAAATCAGAATATCGTATTGCTACTGGTTCAAAAAATCTAGATGAACTTTTAGGCGGAGGATTAGAAACAAGAGCAATCACTGAATTATATGGTGAATTTGGCACAGGTAAGACCCAAATCTGTCACACTCTTTGCGTTACTGTTCAACAAAACGATTCTGAGGGTAATTTATCCAGAGCCCTATACGTTGACACAGAAAATACATTCAGACCAGAAAGAATTGCCTCAATTGCATCTGCAAGGAATGTAGATCCCAACATTACCCTTGAAAATGTCATAGTTGCAAAAGCATACAATAGCTCGCATCAAGAAGTAATTATTCAGGAATCTCCAAATATTATCAATTTACATAATATCAAACTCATGATAGTGGATTCCATTGTGTCTCATTACAGAGCTGAGTTTCTTGGTAGATCATTTCTGTCAGAAAGACAACAACGAATCAACAGATTGCTACACATACTCTTGAGGATTGCTGAAACATGCAAAATTGCAGTGGTGTTGACAAATCAAATTCAGTCGTCACCAGACGCAATATTTGGCGATCCTAATAAGGCGACAGGAGGAAATGTCATGGCCCATACTAGCACGTATCGAATTTACTTGAAAAAATCAGGTAAGAATAGAATTGCAAGAATGGTGGACAGCCCTTACCATTCAGAAAGAGAGATTCTGTTTACACTAAACGAACAAGGTATTGGAGATCCACAGAAATGATAGTCAGGCTGAACGCCAAGTCATAAGGCAACCTTAAACTCATAGTGTTTCAAGATCAATATCAGGCAAAATCACCAGTTAATATTAAATTAAGGAGAAATATGATAATCCAGCATGCCAAAATCTCACGGTATTAGAAGGAAATCCAGACATATTATGACTAAGGGTAATATGTCAAGAGGACTGTCTCATTTACTGATTAACTATTCAATTGGCGATAAAGTGGTAGTAATAATAGATCCTCGAGAACACAAGACAACGCCACATAGAAGATTTCAAGGCAGAGTGGGACATATTAAGGAAATTGGTCGAAGAACTGTCAAGGTTGGAATACTTGTTGGGGACAAACAAAAGTACTTGCAAACCAAGTTCAATCATATCCGCCCCATAAAATAGAGGGTTTTGGCCAGTGACAAAAATAACAAAAAAAGAAATGATATCACTCCCAGATGTAAAGGAGATATTAGAAGCCAAAAAAGTTGACCAAATGGATCAGATTCAGAGATGGACTTATGATTATGTAAACAAATTTTCAAAAATAACTAGAAAACAATCTCAAAAACTAGTTAGCGAATTAGTAAGCCAATGTGGACTTACAGAAGAAGAGGCCGTTGAAATTGTGAATATCTTGCCTACTACCTTGGAGGAAATTAGGGCATTTACATTTGGATGGAAGAAATTGATATTAACTTCAACTTCAGAAAGCATTTTGCAAAAAATTACAGCTGTGCACGAAACTTAAAAAGTACGCAGTACATTATTGCAAGTAATTGGATTCTGCTAATCATAGTAACTTTCATAATAGACACCCTAGTCATGACTATAATCTACATAGTCACAAGTTTGAAGAATATGCTTATGTTTTAGATTTCACTCTCAGAGGAAAATCCATTACAATAAGGGGAAGAGAAGGCGTAATCGTTCAGGCAATAGGTGAGAATCGCTTGACACTGTTGGAATTACTGGCGATTCAAAACACCAGTTTCGATATCGGCGAAAGAGTGTATATTGGAAAAGAAGGCAGAAACAAGATTATCAGTGTTCTTGGCAAATTACAATACGATTCTATCTCGCAATCTGCAAAAAATGAACTTCCGCCTATCGTTGAAAAGATAGTGCTTGCTAATGAGGAACGATTTGTGACATACATAAACACAGCTCAGCCTATCACACCAAGAATACATTCATTAGAATTGATACCAGGAATAGGAAAAACGTATATGATGAGCATAATCAACGATAGGGAAAAAAAGCAATTTGCTTCTTTCTCAGATATACAATCAAGAATAGGCTTAAAGGATATACATAAACTCGTAGCAAAAAGGATAGTTGAGGAAATAACCAAAGAGACTAGGATGACACTATTCGTTGGAAGATGAAAACAGAAAGCATCTTGGTCAACATTTTCTAATAAACTATAACATGATTTCCAAAATTATTGAATCCTGTAATGTAAAAGAGAACGATGTGGTATTAGAGTTCGGTACCGGATATGGATATCTCACCAAAAAGATAGCAGAGGCTGTCAGATTGGTACACACTTATGAAATTGATAAGGAAATATATTCCAAAGCAAAGAGTTTTCTTGTTCAAAATAGAAATGTTGTCATTTTCAACCAGGATTTCTTTAAGCAAGAAGAATATGATTTTGATTTTTTTTTATCAAACATTCCATATGCTCGCTCTAAAGAGACAATGTTGTGGTTATCACTTCATGAATTTAGAGAAGGCGTAATCATGGTCCAAAAAGAATTTTCCGACAAACTCATAGCACTACCAGGCAGTTCGGATTACTCGGTAGTTTCGGTATTATCTCAATATTGTTTTGATATGGAACCACTTTTTGACGTTGCAAAAGATTGTTTCAATCCACCTCCAAAGATAGATTCCAAAGTCATCAGATTAATAAAGAAAAAAAATACCGTCAACTATCAAATTATTTCTGGATTAGAATTTTTATTCAGTAATAGGAACAAGAATGCTGGCTCATTGTTAGACTCTAAGGAATATGAAAATAAAAAAATCAATCAGTTGGATGTAGAAACATTGGTATATATTGCAACTGACATTATGAAGAAAAAGAATTAAGAATTTTAGATCAAAAGTTGTACAGTTATAAATTTGCACAGATATTTCATCTACGTTGTATTTACCTTCAGACGACAGTATTTTTCTATCCGATACTGTAAGTCTATATCATGGCAGGTTGGCTTTAGAAGTAGGAACCAGTAGTGGAATCATTCTAAAAGAATTGTCAAAGAATTTTAGAATTGTGATAGGTACCGATATAGATTTTGATTCATTAAAGCATTCGCATACTGTCTTGAAAAATGATAGACTGATTTGCTGTGATGCTGCCTCGGCAATACATAATGTAAAATTTGATCTAGTAGTGACAAATCCTCCGTATCTTCCAAATAATCCAAAACACATGGACAAGACTATAGATGGTGGACCTACCGGTATTGAAGTTTCGATTCACATTCTTGAAAGTGTACTTGATAAATTGTCAGAAAAAGGCAAGATCCTCATAGTGGTATCAAGCCTTTCCGAAAAGAAAAAACTAGAGAATTTCATATCTCAAAAGGATCTCGTAATGAAACAGGTATCTCAAAAGGATCTATTTTATGAATCATTAGAAATCATAGAAATAAGCAGATGAGTGGATAAATGAATCGATGAGTAAGTATTGTTTCCTATCTAAGACATGTGGGATTTAGACCTTTTCGCAATTTCAATAGCCATCTCACTTAGGGTAGCAGAACCGCCCATGTCGTAAGTTAAACATTTTCCTTCATTAATTGTCTCTTCAGCTGCAGCAAAAATGGCATTGCAAACATCATTCTCTCCAAGGTATTTGGCCATCAATGCACCAGATAGAATAGTTGCTACTGGATTTACCTTGTTGGCACCAGCATATTTTGGTACGCTTCCGTGAGCCGGTTCGAACATGGCATACTTGTCTCCATAGTTTCCAGAATAGACGTTTCCAATAGAACCAACATGTCCTGAAGCGCACTCCGATACAATATCCATAAACAAGTTTGTACTTAGTAAAATGCTCTTGTTAAATCGTTCTGGGTTTTTGACCAATTGTTGCGTCATGTTATCGATGTAATATTCCTCTACGGAAATATCGCTAAAATCTGATTTGATGTCTTCAACGGCTTTCCAAAAGATTCCGTCAGTTTCCTTTAATATGTTCCTCTTTGTAATAACATAAATTTTCTTAAATTTCATTTCAGTGGCAACTTTAAATCCATGTCTAACCACATTTTCGCAGCTTTTCTTCGTTATTTTCCGGACTGCTATTGCCGCACTATCACCTATTTTGAATTCTATACCAGAATACAATCCTTCAGTTGCCTCTCTGACGCAAATAAAATCTAGCTGATGTGAGGAATTTTTATAGGTCTTTATTGGTCGAACATTGGCATAGAGATTAAACTTTTGTCTGATACTAACCGCTACACTTCTAGGAGCATCTGGAGTTGGAATAGTCGTGGTAGGTCCTTTAAAGCAAGCGTCCGAATTTTCTAAAAGATTCCACACTTCATCAGAAATATAAGAGTTGCCTCCATTTTTTGTCCACCACTCAGAGCCTGCATCACATGGAATTAATCTGATTTTTGAATTACATTCTTCCAGTACGTTAACCATAGCATCAACAAGTTCGGGTCCGGTTCCGTCTCCTTTTATGATTACTGCGGATTTCCTCAATTCTAATCAAAAATGATACTGTCCATTTAAATCTATTTGGAGACCAATGAAATCCTTGCGAAGTAAGTATCACTCAATGGCGGAGAACTCGTCAGATTAGTAATCTTTACGAATTGGTTTTCAGAAAAATATGAATAATCAATGTTATAATCGGAAAGAGTTAAATTCTGATAAATATCTTTTCCAGTTGAATTATCCACTACTTGAATTGTACTGTTATCTGAAACGTAGATTTTCATAAAATCGTCCAAGGTCAGTCTAACTGGTCTAACGAATTGGACATGAATTTGATCACCAATCTTATCAGTGTGTATCACCCTAAGACACTCTTTTCCGTCCTTTATCTTGCCGACATTATCTGGCAAGAATCTTTGATTTCCATCGACTCTCAAGTCAATTTTTGAATAAACATTGAAGGTGTCATTATGAGATCTCAGGCAGACCTGTACAGGATTTGGAGCGGGAAAGAAATGCATGATCACAAATCCTGAAAGAGTTGCAATCCCAACAATAATTGGAGGTATAAGGATTTGCTTCTTACCCATCTTCTTCCTTGGTT
>DASQWJ010000202.1:0-2360 GCA_035640315.1 Nitrososphaeraceae archaeon | reverse complement strand
AAAGCTCCTATGCTTTCTTTACTTCAATTTCTATTGTAGAGACATTCCTTGTTCTGCCGTCTTCAGCTTGGAGTGTTTCTGATCCAATCCTGACGTCGCCGATTGCATATCCTGCATTTTCCATTCTCTTTAGGATTATTTGTGAAACATCGACTGCTCTTCCAATGCTCAATCCTCTGGCCTTGATGGTTACTGATGGTTGATTCGCCAGTTGAATGAGTGTAGATGTCACATATGCCATCAGAGGTTTTTTACCTATGTATATAGAATCGCGGGGTCCATCTCTTTGTGGTTGTGTATTTTGTTGTACTTCAGACATGAAAAACGTTAGTCAAAAGGATAATTTAAATCTAAAAGACATTAACTGCTAGAAAAAAACTAACATCATGTTGAGTCATGTACACCTAATCTCAGGTTCCAACAAAAATCATAATTCCAATGGAGTCCGAAATATTTCATCTCACGGTTATATATTTGGTTTACAATTATACTATTACTCTATGAAGAAAAACTTCAAGGATGAAACCAATACAGAAGATAAATCGCGCATATCGATTACGGATGAGGAATCTAATATGCAAAATGAACAGTCACCGCCAGAAATTCCGAAAGCCTACAGAAATAGGCCAACAAGGTCAGAAAAAGCTAGGAAATTAAATTCAAATGTAAAGATAGAAGATTATGACATGTTAGTAAATAGTCTAAGAGATGCCACCACATCATTCATGGATGTTATTTTTTCTCTTGGAAAAAAAGCTCAAGAGATTAGAGATAAGGCTGAAGAAACATTCACAGTTGGAGCTAGAAGGGATGCAAAAGATATACAGGCACTTGGCGATTATGTAGAAAATGTGATCAAGGGTTTTGAAGATACCATGGCAGAAATAAAAATGAGAAATTATAACGACGAAGAAAAACTACTGAAAGGCTACAAGAAACTACTTGTAGAGCAAATTAATCTCATTAATGCAAGAATAGAATTGGTAAAGAGACTTAAATCTAGATAATTATGAAAGTTGAAAGAGATCATATTCACGGAAGTTTGGAATTATATGTTCATTAACCATTTACTGATTCACAGAAACAATATTTTGACGGTATTTTTGTTTCATTGCAGCTAAACTATGCTTAAGATTACTGCATCCAATTTCAAGAATATTTAAGTGCATGCACATTATCAGTACTAGAAAACATGACCTCAATATTCAATGATATAAATCGGAGCAAAGTATCAATTGGATTATCAGTATTTGCCATTTTTTCAATCTTTCTAATTATGAACTTTGTTGAGCATAATCTGGCATTCGGATTATTTCATGAAAATCCCATAATTCCCATTGCTATTGAATCAGATTTTCTTACTTACGATGATCTGATTACTGGATTTAGCATGAAATATCCTCAAGATTGGGATAGAGCCCAACACATTGACAAATCAGTAACTTTCCATGCTCCCAAGGAGAGTAATTCTGACATAAATCCAGCAGATCTGGGGATTATGGTAATACAAGTGGGGTCAAATACTACATTAGCTTCTATAACACAGAATCAACTCGATACTTTAAAGAAACTTTATCCAGATTTTCAAATACAGGAATCTGTCGAAAGCGTTTTTCTGGGACACCCGGCGCATATGATTATCTTTACGGCAACTGACAACACAGAAACTATCCGAAAAGCAATGCAGATCTGGTTTAAGGAAGATACCAAAGCATATTTGCTAACTTACAAATCAGATAATGAAAGATTTTCTAAATATCTACCGACAATTGATAGAATGTTAAACACCTTTTACACCTACAAGAATTAGCTCAATCGATATAGCAATAGTATCAAGATTTAGTACCTGACTTATCAGTTAGTAATACTAATTTTAGAGATCATTTGCTCATTCATCTGGCAGTCTTGAAATTGTCAATAAATCTTCAATATTCTCTTCACTAACCCCTTTCCTAGCCAATTCCCTTCTAAGTTTCTTCTTATCCTTAATCTTCTGAGGAACGTTTCGTGTATACTGGGTTATGTAATCGATAAATTGAGGATCATCAATTGTAGCATTGTTAAATTCTGTGCTGGAATTCACTGTTAATGATTCATAATTCGGATTTATTATTATCGAGTTTGTTAGTTCGGTATGCTTAAGATCAGCTCCACCTAAATCGACACCAACCAATCTGGCGCCTCCCAGGTTAGCACCCACCAACCTTGCACCTCCCAGGTTAGCACCCACCAACTTTGCACCCACCAAATGAGCATCTCTGAGATTAGCTCCCCATAGACGAGTACTTACTAGATTAGCTCCCCAAAGACGGGCCCCAACCAAGTCAGCTCCTCCTAAATTAGTGCCGACCAACCTGGCA
>DASQWJ010000201.1:0-25062 GCA_035640315.1 Nitrososphaeraceae archaeon | reverse complement strand
TAGGAATCGAATCTAGAGCTTTTGGCTTTCTATTTATCAGTATCGCAATAGCAGTTATATCTGGCACTATAATTAACGAATTCTTAGCAGCTTACAGTATTCCAATTTATTACCAGCTACTTTCATGGATATTGGTATTTGTTTTTGTATTGGGAATAACGTTTACAAAAATGAAGAATCTGTTCCGTTCGATAAGAAACAGAATGAAAAATAGCATAAGATGGCCTTTCCATGTAAAGATAATTAACGGTCTTAGTTGGGCTGGACCATTTTTGGCCATCCCCGTTTTCCATCCTATTGCACATTATTTGATACTGCTAGGAATAGGAGCTGGTAACATCTCCACTTATTTTTTGATTGAACACTATAGTAATTATAATAATAAGGAGCAATTTATTGTTGGAATACTTGCATTAATTATGATCCCAGTTTTGTTTCTAATTGATGTATTACTTGCTCCTCTTATAGTTCATCAACATGTATTAGCACTATCCAGAATATTTATTGCATTTTCGTATGGTATTGGAGGTATCTACGCATTAAATGAAAAATGAAAAGATTGCAATATGTATAATGAGTGGCGGATTGGATTCTCTCTGTGCTGCTGCCTATGTAAAAAATTACAAAAAATATACATTAAAGATAATTTCATTTTCTTATGGCCAAAGGGCTAAACGCGAAATAATTCAATCAAAAAAGCTTGCCAAGGCTTTGAATTCAGATGAATACCGTACAGTTGATATTAGTTTCATGAAGGAATTGTATGGTAATTCTAATGTACTAACTAACAACAAATTTTCAATTCCATCCAAATTCGACCCTAGTATTGTGGTACCAATTAGAAATGCTATTTTCATAACAATTGCCACAGCCTGGGCATTTAGCGTCAATGCAGATTTGATTGTATTTGGTGCTCACGCCGATGATTTTCATTACCCCGATTGCAGACCAAAATTCATTCAATCTATAATAAATGCATTGAACACAGGTGAGGAGGACAAGATTAAAAGTGGAATCAGACGAAAAGTTTCCATATGGTCTCCGTCGATAGAAGGCATTACAAAGTCTGAGCTATTAGAATTAAGTCACAAAATACTCGGAGATACAATATTTGAATCATGGAGTTGTTATTCTAATGGTAAAAGAATTCATAAACATATGGTGCAATGCGGAGTATGCGAATCGTGTATAAATAGGAAGGTGGCATTTAGTAAAGCAGGTATAGAGGATAAAACAATTTATGCAAAGAACTGAAAATAAGGCAAGAGCACGAGTTAGTGAGATATTTACTAGCATCGAAGGAGAAGGGATATTCGTTGGAAAGAAAACGCTGTTTATCCGATTCTCCGGTTGTCATCTAAAATGCAAATGGTGTGACACAAAGTATGCGTTACCTCTAGATAGTGGAACCGAATATCAAATCGATGAAATTAAAGATTTGATTATTAGAGAACTTCAACCATTCACATACAAAGTCAATTTTACTGGAGGAGAACCGTTGTTGCAAGCTGACGCCGTAATCGAATTGGCAGATTTCATAAAAAAACAGACAAACCTCAGAACATACATTGAATCATCTTGCTTTGATTCTGAGCTTTTCAATAAGGTATTACCATTTATCGACATATGCAAGATTGAATTCAAGACAGACGATTCAAAAGTTGTTGAAAGTGAAGAGTATGATAACTTGGTATTAAACGAGATTAGATGTTTGGAGTTAGCCGTCGAAAGTAATAAAACTACTTATATTAAAATAGTGGTGACCAATTCTACAGATCTTGAAAGTTTCAAGAATTTGGTTTACAATATTTCAAAGAAAATAAACCCATCAAACATTGTGGGCTTTATTATTCAACCTAGTCATGGAGTAGACCAGCCAACTGTTAGTAAGCTTCTAGATACTTATGATATTGTCGAACCTATATTTCCCGAAGTGAGAATTATACCACAGCTACATAAAGAAATAGGTGCAAAATAAATAAAGGGAAAAAATATGAAAAAAACTGCACTTAACAAGAGAAAGATAGAAAAACTCGTTAGGGAGCTTATAGTGCAACTCGGAGAAAACCCTGACCGTGAAGGACTTTTGGGAACTCCGCAAAGAATTGCAGATATGTATGAAGAGATTTTTGCCGGATATTGTATGAATTCGGAGCTAGAAATTAGTTTTAGCGAAGAAACCGATTCCATTATTGCAAAAGACATTCAATTTTACAGTATGTGCGAGCATCATATGCTTCCTTTCTTTGGGAGAATACACATAGCCTACACTCCTTCAGGAAAAGTCTTTGGTATATCGAAATTAGCACGCCTCGTAGAGAAATACTCTAAACGATTGCAAATTCAAGAGAGACTCACAAAGGAAGTTGCTGATGAAATAATGAAAATGGGAGTCAAAGGCGTAACTGTTATTGCAGAAGGAGAGCATCTATGTATGAAAATGAGAGGCGTTAGAAATAACAGTACCATAATTACAATAGCAAATCGTGGCCTAGTTGATCAAAATGATGCCCGAGCACACCTGTTGGCCATGGTGTATGATCCTAAACCCAAAATACATACAGTTTAACAAAAATACATACGGCATAACAAAAATCACAATAATCCTTATAAAAAAGGACTATTTCAATAGGTAGGGAAGAATGACAAACACAATATTCAGACTTCAATCGCACAAATTCAGTACGGATAACATCCAGACTACTCTGGTATGTTCAAAGTGTGATGAGGTTTTCTCAAAAGAATTCCCCCTGGACCTTGAAGGGCAGACAATTGAATTTAAGTGTCCTGTTTGCAATTCTGGCGGTGAAGCCGATCTTCCTTATAAAAGCGCTGAAGAAAGAGAAGAGCTAGAAGAAGATTTTGATGAAGTGGAAGAAGAAGATGGTGGAGAAGAATTTGAGGAAGATTATTAGTTATGGGAACTAGATTATGTTTTAACTCGGTTTAGTCCTTGAATAATTTCTAAATTGATAATTTCTAGCCAACTGTAATCCAAAGACATTACTGCTTTGTACCAATTCGTGACAATTGAGCTAAAAACGCTGTTAACTGAATTTCAGGATGAGACCCATGAGTCAAACGATAGTCATATTCAGCGATTAGAGAAGCAAAATCTTCGGGGTGGGATAGTTTTAATGAATAAACAGCCTCGTATGCATATTTCAAAAAGTCAAATTCAGACATTCCATAAACCGCAGTTAATTCCAGTAATTTGACCCTGGCATCGTTGAATTTACCAGACAGTGCCAGTTTGATTATTTCACTTACCTTCGATTTTCCGGTGAGTCCCAATGATGCTTGGACATTTGATACACTTACCGATCCCATTACTGAAGCAGTTTGTAAAATGTTTATTGAATGGCGCAGATCACCATTTGTGGATTCAAAAATTTGTGAAATTGCCTTATCGTCGTACTTTATCCCTTCCTTCCTACATAGTGATTTTAGATGATTCTCTATGGTTTCTTTTTCAATTCTCTTAAATCTAAAAATAGCACAACGACTTTGAATAGGCTCAATAATCTGCGATAAATAATTACATATTATAACAAATCGAGTTGTTTCAGAACTATCTTCGATTATCCTTCGCAAAGCAGTCTGGGCTTCAGAGGTCATTTCATCAGCTTCATCTAAAATTATAATTCTAAATTTTCTTTCCTCTTTTTCACTTGTTCTTATTTTGAAGACGGAGGCAAATTCCTTGACCCTTTCTCGAACCATCTTTATTCCTCTTTCATCAGAGGCATTGAGCTCAAGTGTATCCCTCTTCCAATCTTCCCCAAGTAATTGTCTTGACATACACAATGCGGTGGTAGTTTTGCCAACTCCGGCAGGGCCTGTAAATAACAGATGCGGCATTTCAGCAGGTTCCTTCATTAGGTTCTTTAAACTCTCTACGATTTCTTTTTGATTGACAACATCATCTAATTTAATGGGTCTGTATTTTTCTACCCACATCAAGTCTGACAAGTTTTTTGCCTCTGCTTGTGGCATACCAAGATGTTCGAATTATCAGTTATATATTCAGACCTGTAAAGATATCCAACCTTAATTAATAACCACTTCTAAGACTATATTCCCAATATGTCTTCGTCCACCATTCTTATTCAAGGCGTTTTTGAAAGCTTAAAAAATACATACCTACTTGAATATCTTCTTGAAGAGATCAGAGTTACGTTCAAATCTGATGTGAAAATATCTATCAATGAGATCAATATAGATTCCAAGGAAGGCGATATCTTGCTATTACCAAGGTGGTTTACAAAAATTTTGTTGAATAAGAACCTAGTTGAAATTCAGGATAATGAAGTATCAAGTTATGTTTCAAAAGCACTCAATAGAGAACGAATATCAAAACCCCATGATATATCAAGTGTAGACGTAGATTTTTACATCCGAGTCAATGACTTTCTTGAAAGTCTTAATGAAAAGGAAAGGGAGAATTTGATGGTATCACTTAATTCTTTCGTAATGTCTAGACTTGGTAAAATTGTGAAATTAGCAGCTGCTTCATCACTTTCTGCAGAAATGGAATCAAAGTTATCAGCCGAAGAGAAGCAGCTCTATAATTTTGTTCACACTTCTTCATTGGCCTTTAAAGAATCGGTGTTACGAAAAAATGGCTGAACAAAAACAACAAACCACTTCGGCAATATCAGATGAATTAGAATCATTTTTACGGGCCTTTAAGGACAGAGATGGGAATTACAAATATTTCGACAGAATTAATAACATGATGGCATCAAGTTCTACCTTTGTTGTAGTTGATTATATCGATTTAGATACAAATAAACCGGAACTAACAAAACTAATCACTGACACGCCAGACGATATGTTTGATGCTTTTAACAAAGCTGTATACTCAATCTTGAGAGAGATTCATTATGACTATGCAGAGGAAATTAAGGATAAGATAAAAGTAAGAATTGGAAATTATTCGGTTCAAAAGGGACTACGAGAAATAAATGCAGATGTCATTAACAAATTGATCAGCGTTCCTGGCATGGTAGTCAGGACTTCTGAAATTAAACCACTTGCTAAGAAAATTGCATATGCATGTCTGAACTGTAATACTCTTAATGAAGCCCAGCTCAAAGGTTTGACACTAAAGAAACCTACAAGGTGTACCCAGTGTTCAGAAAAAGAACTTGAAATGGATCCTGAAAGTAGTTTCTTTACTGATTTTCAACTAGTCAGGCTTCAAGAACTGCCAGAAGACTTGCCTGCTGGTCAACTTCCGCATTATGTTGAAGTTACTGTAATGGATGATCTTGTCGACAGGTGCAGACCTGGTGATAGGGTTTTATTGACTGGGATAGTCAGGATTGAGCAAGAACAATCATTACAAATAAGAACAAGTCTATTCAGACTCCGCATGGAAGGTAACAATATAGAATATCTTGGTGGAATAGCTGGAAACAAAGATGCAAGAACCGTTGACAGAATAGCCATAAGCAGCGAAGATGAAAAACAGATAATCTCACTTGCCAGCATGCCAGATGCTTATGATAAACTAGTGGCATCATTTGCACCTCATATTTATGGTCATGAAATAATCAAAGAATCTATTCTTTTACTAATTGTAGGATCGGTAACAAAAAAATTAGCTGACGGTTCAAATCGTAGAGGAGATATCAACATCTTTCTAGTAGGAGATCCAGGTACTGCCAAATCCGAAATGCTCAAATTCGCTGCAAAAATAGCACCAAGAGGACTTTACACTTCAGGAAGAGGTACCACTGCAGCAGGTTTAACCGCAGCAGTAATCCGTGATAAATCCGGAATTATGATGCTGGAAGCAGGTGCTGTAGTTTTGGGAGATCAAGGCCTCGTTTGTATGACTGAGGACACAGAAATTTACACTGGAAATAGGCTGGTTCCTGTTGGAAAGCTCTGGGATGATATGAATGGAAAAGTCTTTATAACAAAATCGGGCCGAGAAGCAAAAAAGGGTCTCATACCAGTCGGAATCTATGATAACAAATACAGAGTAGATATGGAAGGTAACGCATTTGCCTTAATGAGAAAAAAACATACAGGTGATGTCATCAAGCTAACATTCTCATCTGGTATGACACTCAAAGTGACACCAGAGCATCCACTGAGGCGCTCGACACACGTCAAAAATCTATGGGTACAAGCCCAAGACGTGAGTCCTGGAGATATATTGCGTTCACCTATTAGAGTCCAAAAACCCTCCTGCACTTTGAATATCACAGAAGAAGATGCCTATGTTATAGGTTGTATTTATGGCGATGGCTATGTGACTCCACATAGCATTACAATAAGCCAACCAAAAGTAAATTCCGATGTCATTGAAAACATACAACAAAATTCGGACGTTTTTTCACTTTACGATAAAGAGGACCGAATCCGTACACTTGGAAAATATGTCTTGGTATCACGAATGTTTCATATATATACGGCAGACAAAATTCTGCTCAAGAAAACTAGATTCTTGATTAAAGATCATTCAATAGATAATGTCTTATTGCTCTCAGACAAATCATTATGGGCATTTCTAGCTGGGGTATTTGATACTGATGGGGACTTTAATCACATTCATGGCAAGGTAGTCGCTGCAAGGATGTATCCTTCCACATCACAACATGAGTTGGCAGTTATGCTTTATGTATTGCGTAGATTAGGAGTATATGCAAAACTGCGTAAAACTCGCAAGGGATTTCCATTGATACAGATCACTGGAAGTGATTTAACTCGCTTTGCTGAAGGAATAAAATCTCATAGTATCAAAACAAAGAGGGAAGGACCAATCAAAATTGATCACAAAGGTTCTATACAAAGAGGAATCGAAAAGGTTGTTCTTGTCGAAAGAATACCATATGATGGCTATGTATATGATTTCAGTGTAGGAAAACATCACAATTATGAGGCATCTTTAATTTACATTCACAATTGTATAGACGAATTTGACAAGATAAAGTCCGAAGACAGATCCGCACTTCACGAAGTCATGGAACAACAGACTTGTTCGGTAGCAAAAGGAGGAATAGTAGCAACGCTTAATGCCAGAACTTCAATCCTTTCTGCAGCCAATCCTAAATATGGTAAATATGATCCCTTTAGAAACATTACAGAGAACGTAGAGCCACTTCCTATACCCTTACTAACAAGATTTGATATCATCCATGTCATAAGAGACAATGCCGACACTGAAAAAGATAATAGAATTGCAAGTCACATACTTGAGATTCATAGGGACATAGAGCACGCTGCTCAGTCTGTCATAGAAATAGATCTATTTCGCAAATATCTAGCGTATGCTAAACAAATTGAGCCAAAACTCACACCTGAGGCCATCGATATCTTGAGAAAATATTATTTGCAGATGAGAAATGTGGATTCTGAAGGCATGATAACGGCAACTCCTCGTCAGCTGGAAGGTCTTGTACGTCTTGCTACTGCAAGAGCTAGACTATTATTGAAAGATAACGTAGATGCGACAGATGCAGAGAGAGCAATATATCTCGTTTCCCAAATGTTAGAAACCGTAGGAATCGATGTTAATACTGGAAAAGTTGATCTCGGTGTTCTTCATGGAAAACCTCTTAGCGAAACTTCAAAACTAAAGACATTCACTGATGTCTTTAACGGATTATCTGGAGAAGATAAAAACGATGTTGAAGAAAAGAATTTTGTTGATGAACTTGTAAAGACAGGAAAGTTTACAGACGATGAAGCCAAAGAATTCATAAGAAAAGCCATGCAGAATGGACAAATATATGAGAGAAGAGCAGGATTTTATGCAAAGGCATAAGAAGTAAAGAATTATCGTCAACTTCTATATACTATTCGTCTTCAACAATGATTTCAGCGTACATCAAAAAATCTCAATATTATTAATATATTAATTAGAATGAATTAATTCAATTGAGCAAATGAAGGAATATTTAGAGGAGCTTTTACGATTATTAAATTACGGTTCATTATATCCACCACAAGAACTTGCGTTATCAAAGGGAGTAATGAATGGTAACAATATACTTGTTACGACTCCTACGTCAAGTGGAAAAACGCTAATTGGTTTAATGGGAATGATAAATATCCTTAACAAGAGAAAAAAAATAGTATATCTTACCCCACTAAAAGCACTAGCCTCAGAAAAATTTAACGAGTTTAGAATAATCAAAGATTTGAGTTGTTTTAAGAACTATAAAATAAACATTGCAATCTCCACAGGTGATTACGACTCTTCTGGAACAGAATTGATTGACAAAGATATCATCATACTGACAAATGAAAAAATGGATTCAATTCTAAGACATGATTCTAACTGGATATTTGATGTTGGTCTCTTCATTATAGACGAAATACATCTTCTTGCAGAGCGTGAAAGAGGTCCAACACTAGAAATAATATTGACAAAAATAAAATTAATGCCACAAAGGCCCCAAATAATTGGGATTAGCGCAACAATATCAAATTCAGATGAGATCGCTGATTGGTTAAAATGTGAATCTATACAAAGCAAATGGCGTCCTACTGAATTGATAGAGGGTGTGTATAATTATGGTAAAGTTACAATGAATAATGGTACAACTTTTGAAATTGATAATAATGGAGTTGCTGATAATTCAAGCGGTGGAATAATAAGTCTTGCAATGGATTCGATTACTAATGACGGAGGACAATCGCTTGTATTCGCAGAGACACGCAAACGTACTGTATCGCTTGCCAAAAAAACTTCAGAAATAGTACTAAAATTATTGGATAAATCTTCGAAACTTTCAGCACAAAAGATAGGCGCAGAAATTCTAAAACAGGGAGATGATACAGAACTTAATAGAACACTTTCAAGTACTGTTACAAAAGGTGTGGGATTTCACCATGCAGGTCTAGGATTAAAAAGTAGACAAATTGTAGAAGATGCTTTTAGAAAAGGCATAATAAAGGTTCTATTTGCGACACCAACTCTGGCTGCAGGAGTAAATCTTCCTGCCAGACGTGTTGTAATCACCAGTATATTTAGATACGATTATGAGTACGGCGGCAATGTTCCATTAAGTGTATTACAGTACAAACAATTATGTGGACGAGCTGGTAGACCCGCATATGACAAATATGGAGAAGCCATTATAATAGCAGATTCGAGAACCAACCCAGAAGATCTCTACAATCATTTTGTGTTAGGAGAGCCTGAACCAATCGTCTCTCAATTAATGAATGAAACTGCACTAAGAGTACATGTGTTGGGAGTCATAGCTTCAAGACCTAAAATATTAAAGTCTGAATTACTTTACTTTTTCGAGGAAACATTCCTCTCAAAGTATCATAGAAGTGAAACTATCAGCTTTGAAATTGAATCGCTGCTGCACTATCTACATGACGAGGGATTGATTATCATGAGGAAAGACATACTTATGGCTACTGGATTTGGTAAACGAATTTCCTTATTATATATCGATCCGAAAACCGGTATTCATTTCAAGAAAAATCTAGATTTCTATAATAGTAACAATTATGATGATGGAATAAATTATTTGCATTGGATTTGCGACTCTTATGATTTTTATCCAAAGTTAACGTTGAGGCAAAATGAAATAGAATACTTTGAAAGAATGTTTGAAAAACATAGATTGGGTTCTCATGGGCTCTCAAATTATGACTATTCATTAAAAAATATGATAATTCTGCTAGAATGGATGGATGAATCAAGCGAAGCAAATCTAAATGAAAAATTTGGGGTTGAACCAGGGGATCTGTATAGAATGGTTGAAACTACGTATTGGTTATCATACTGTCTATATGAAATTGCAAAATTAATAGGAAGAAAAGATCTTTTAGCAGAAATAGCCAAGTTACGATTGAGAATTAAACACGGTATAAAATCAGAATTAATTCCTCTTATCCAACTAGAGGGAATTGGAAGAATAAGGGCGAGGGCTCTATATAAGGCAGGAATTACTAGTGCTACTGAAATTGACAAGATTTCTGAATCAAAGCTAGGGTCAATACCAAAAATAGGAGTTAAACTTGCAAAAAAACTAAAAAATCAAATCAAGAATTAAAAATGAGTACAAAAAGATATTTCCAGTATAGTTACAACAGGTGAATGAAGATTGGTTTACCCATATGATGTTATCATAAATGCAGCTATTGCATCTGCCATCTCATTCTTGATTATTTTCTTTATTACTCCTCCTTTTATTAACTACCTCAACAAGAAAGGTAAAACGGTTGTAGACTACCATAAACCTGGAAAACCTTTCATTCCAAGGCCTGCCGGTCCTATCATACTAATAGGAATAGTAATAGCTGAAATAATATTATATTTGTTAATACTGGATGTAAAAATCGTATCTCTATTATTGACAACTATTATCGCATTTTTCATTGGGTATATTGATGATTTGAAAACTATGCCAGGTTGGTTTAAACCAGTGGCTTTGATATTAGCTGCATTACCTATAATAGTATTAGGAAGTCACGGAAATTATCTTGGATTAATCTTTGATAGTGCATTCATACCACTGTTATATATTCCACTAATTCTTTCTATAATACCAATAGTCGGTAATACTATTAACTCGATTGATGTATTCAATGGTGTGGCTAGCGGTTTTGTCATAATAACAATGATACCATTATTAGTAAGTGTGGTATTGTTTGGTAATACTAATGTCTTCTTAATGGGATTACCTTTGTTCTTTGGCTGTATTGCAATTTTTCATTACCATAAATTTCCGAGTAAAATATTTTTGGGTGATTCAGGCACGCTGTTATTAGGATCAATGTATGCAGCAATATCAATTGCAGGAAATTCAGAAATTATTGGTGTTATAGCACTTCTGCCTGCTGTAATGAATTCATTCTTGTTTCTCTCTAGTGTGAAGAAAATAGTGGAACACAGACAGGTCAAAACAAGACCAGTAACAATATGTGATGATTATCGTTTAATGGCATCAAAAGAAAGTCGAGCACCAGCAACCCTAGTAAGACTCATTCTAGCCAAAGGCCCATTATCGGAAAAGGAAATAATAAATAGAATCCTCATCTTGGGAACGTTTTCATCAATATTGGCATTTATTTCAATTATTATTCAATATTCAATAATGAAGGGTATAATATCGTTATGAGAATGTTTGGACTGTTTGCTCTTATTTTTATCATGTGGAGTATGATAATGATAGTTTCATACTTTCTGATATTCATAATTGGTCCATTACATATCACTTTGTTCAATAATACTACAGATAGACTAATTTCCTCCATAATCAAGGCATCATTGGCTGTCGGACTGGTAGTCGTGTTGATTTTGTTGTTGGGAATTCTTAAAACAAAATACTTACGAAAAACATTACTAAAGAATTAGATCTAAAGAGTAAGCATTTTATTATTTCCAAAATATAAGCCCATAGCTATGATGCAATGAATAATAGTTGTGATATATTCTAAATTGGTAATTAGATCTATATTCTTGAGACTTTAATCAGATCTTTCAATTTTACTTCCATTCCATATCTCTTTTCTTCATGCTTCATATGGTTGTAAATCTTGAGTACTTCAACAGCATTTTTTAAGAGATTAAATTTGCCATTAATTTTCATCTGAATGAACTTGAAGACAAGAGAATAAATTTGAAACTTCTTCAAAACTTCTCTTCTATATACATTAAAGTCAGACATGTGTTTGATAAATAATTGCGCACACCATGTTGATGGAATGATTCCTTCACCAAGCAGAGGATACACTGTACCTATGGATTCACCCACCCCTACAGTTTTCCGACCATCAGTAAAAGGTTCGGAATTTTTGGGAGGACTTATTCTGACTGGCCGACCAACTTTCTTTATTACTTCACATTTGTATTTCTTCAAGAATTCATCAACGAATACATTGTTATTCTTTCGTTCATAATCTCCGGCTCCAATATGTGCATAACCATTTTCTAATGGAAAGTACCAAAAATAACCCTTCATGGAGGGAAAAGCTTTGAGGTAAAAATCATCAAATGGTGTTTTGTCATGATATTTCACTTTATATTGGACACAGGGTATCCAAGTTTCATTTTGCGGTCGTGGTAAGTAATTTCGGTGAAAGCCTGTTGCATCAATAATAATATCAAACTCTGATTCAAGATTCTCTTTTTTTGGAATAACACCAAATTGGATATTAGTGCCTCTTGTCATATCCTTGATTAATTTTATTTTGTCATAAGTAACCATTCCTTTTAGTCCAACATCTATGGTGTTGTACTCTTTACCAGTCTGGCTCATATCCACCTTCATACTTTTTCCTTCGTGCAAAATATAGTCATCAAACTTTAGACCACATTGCTTTATCAAATCTTCCATAACGTTTTCACAAGTTGCCCATGCACAAACTGCATCATGTTCTTCAATAGGCATCCTTTCAAATCCCTTAACATAATTGTCATGATCTTTACTCAAGCCGTTCATGAGATAAGCTCCTGCGACTCCCATTCCGACGACTGCTATCTTCATTTGGTAACGACAATAAGCATATTGGTAAATAAAAATGTGATGTTTTGTTAGTCCATACTATTTTGGAGATTTTTCGAACGACAAGTTATATTAGTTATGAGACTAAGATGTCTGATAGACGTTGGCCAAGTATATTCCAAAGTATGTTAGACTCGGGATGCTCCTGTTAGTAATGGGAGCCATAATTGTAGGGATTGGAACGTATTTGAGCAAGGGTTCTTTGTCATTCTATGGATTAATAATGGCAATTTGCGGATTTGTCATTTATTTTGCAGCTTCAATTGCATCAAGAAGAAAAAATATGCAAAGCTGAAAAAATCCAACATTTTGATATGAAAATTCATCATCTAACATATCCATCATTCCTTCATTTTGTGTGATGAATTTTTCAACATAGAGTGGCTTTTGATTAAACTTATAAATTGTACCCAGCTATCGTATCTTGAAGACAATTGGAAGGTAGAACCTTAGGAAAAGAAGAGAATTTTGATGATCTGGATAAAGTGTTTGAGAACCCGGATATCAAAACTGAAACTACCTCCGAAACGACTGACTTTGATGAAAGCACTCCGGAAACTGAAGTCTCCGAAACAGAGAAAGTCAATGGTAATTCATCTGACAGTAATATTGAGCCTAGCTCTCAAATAGAAACCAAAAGTCAGGAATCAGATTCAAAATTTTTTGCGATAAGAACGACTGGCGGCCAAGAACATATTGTAGTAAATTTGGCACAAAACAGGATAAATTCAAAGAAGATTCCTGTACGTTCTATCCTATTACTTGATAGTTTTAAGGGGTACATAATAATCGAGGCTCCTGACTCTAACATTGCATACGATGCTCTCATTGGGGTCAGACATGTCAAAGGACAGATCCGCGGAGAATTACCCTATAAAGACATTGAAAGTTATTTAGTAAAAAGGCCTGTCGTATCAGAATTAAATATAGATGACACAGTCGAAGTAGTCGCTGGACCTTTCAAATCGATGAAGGCTAAGATAACGAGGGTTGATTATGAAAAGCAAGAAGCAACGGTCTTGTTATTAGATTCTCCTTATCAAATACCCGTTACAGTTGACGCAAATTATTTGAAAAAGACCACGTAGGAATGGTACAAAAACTATTAAATTAAAGAACATAATTCTAAAAATGGTCTGCTATGGAACAAAAAAAATCTATTTCTGCTCTTGTAAGTGGCGGCGAAGCTAGCGCTGGACCTCCACTTGGGCCTGCATTAGGACCTATGGGTATTAACGTTTTGCAGGTAGTTAATACAATTAATGAGAAAACTAAAGAATTTCAAGGGATGAAGGTTCCTGTAAAAGTAGAGGTCGATCCAGATACAAAAAAATTTAATGTTGAAGTAGGCATACCCCCAACTACCGCTTTGATAGCAAAGGAAGCAAATGTATCCAAAGGATCTGGTACAGCTGGAAAGGACTACGTTGGAAATATTTCCATGGAAGGAATAGTAAAAATAGCTAAAATGAAAATTGATGTTTCGTACGCAACAACCATAAAATCAAGTGTAAAGGAAATTATTGGTTCTTGTGTAAGCAGTGGAATTAAAGTCGAAAACAAACCTGCCAAGGATATATATTCTGACTTGATGGAAGGAAAATTCGATCAATTATTTACATAGATTTTTTGTTTCATCTTATTTTTTATTTGTCGCAAATTTAAAATATCCCGAAACTGGATTTTACATTAAGTTTTAGGAGATATGATGTAATAAATGTCAATTCAACAAGGTTCAGCAGGTGGTATGCCTGTTTTGATATTGAAAGAAGGCGCAAGTCAGACTAAAGGACGCGATGCACAAAAAAATAATATCGCAGCAGCAAAATTGATTTCAGAAGTTGTTAAGAGCTCCCTTGGTCCACGAGGAATGGATAAGATGTTAGTAGATGGACTAGGAGACGTAACAATTACCAACGATGGTGCGACCATATTGAAGGAAATAGACGTCCAGCATCCTGCGGCAAAGATGATGGTGGAAATAAGCAAAGCTACCGATAATGAGGTAGGTGACGGAACTTCCTCCGTAGTAGTTTTGGCAGGTGCATTGATAGAGAAAGCTGAAGAATTAATCAATAAAGATGTTCATCCAACTATTATTGTAGATGGATATAGAAAGAGTGCACTAAAGAGTATTGAAATCTTTAATCAGATAGCACAAAAAATAGATGGTGGAAACAAGGCCGAATTGATGAAGGTAGCAAAAACCTCAATGCAGACCAAACTTGTATCCAAGGAGTCTAGTGAATTATCTGAAGTGGTTGTTAATGCTGCTTTGCAGGTTTCCGAACCAAGAGAATCTGGTTATCTAGTAGATATTGACGACGTCAAAGTTGAAAAGAAAGCCGGTGGCTCATTACGAGATACCAAACTAATTAAGGGAATTGTACTGGATAAGGAAGTCGTTCATGGCGGAATGCCAAAAAGGGTCGAGAAGGCAAAAATTGCTCTAATCAACTCTGCGTTAGAAATAGAGAAAACTGAGTTTGATGCCAAAATAAACATTAATTCACCAGATCAAATGAAGATGTTCCTCGAAGAAGAGAATAAAATGCTAAAGAATATGGTAGACAAGATTATTTCATCAGGCGCCAATGTAGCTATTTGTCAAAAAGGCATTGATGATGTTGCACAGCATTATTTGGCCAAATCCAATATTTTGGCTGTCAGAAGGGTCAAGGAAAGTGATATGACTAAACTGGCCAGAGCAACAGGTGCCCGAATCGTTAATAACCTTGAAGACCTGGGTCCCAAGGATCTAGGTTCTGCAGATCTCGTAGAGGAGAGAAAGGTTGAAACTGACAAATGGGTTTTCATTGAGGGATGCAAGCATCCAAAGTCTGTTACCATACTTATTAGAGGAGGTTCACAGAGGGTTGTTGATGAGGCCGATCGCTCATTACATGATGCATTAATGGTAACCAAAGACGTCATGGAAAAACCATACATAGTTGCAGGCGGTGGATCACCAGAATCTTTTGTTGCAGGTAAACTAAGAGAGTGGTCCTCAACATTATCAGGAAGAGAACAACTGGCAGCAGACAAGTTTGCAGAATCACTCGAAGTTATTCCACTTGCTTTAGCAGAAAATGCTGGAATGGATCCAATAGATACACTTACAGAACTACGCTCCAAACAAGCAAAAGGATCAAAATGGAGTGGCATTGATGCAAGAAGCGCAAAGATTGTAGACATGTCCAAGCTAGATATCGTAGAACCACTCAGTGTTAAGGAGCAAATCATAAAATCGGCTACAGAAGTAGCATCTATGATTCTCAGAATAGATGATGTAATAGCTTCAAGCAAATCTGCTGGTGGCGCTCCTGGTGGCATGCCTCCTGGCATGGGAGAAATGTAAACTAAAAATACATTATCTCATTGTTTTTTTGCATTTTTTAGTTCTATTTCAATAATGTCTTTGACCCACTTACCAGTATACTTTATTTCTTGCAATCTAGTGAGATAATCATACCAGGTTATCTCACCATAACTACTTCTCCAAACCTGATAATGAGTCCTTAAGGATTGTAATGCTTCATAATGAAATTTACAAAATTTTTCTTGGATTGCCTTTCTTACACATAATGTGCATTTTGTTTCAATCTTTGCAATCATTAGAATTTCTCAGATAACACCCACTTCATGATTACCGCATCATACGTATATGTCATGACTTGTCTATTAGTTTCAAGGTTTTTGATTTTCATTTTAACAGAGTCGACCATATGCGCTATTTTTTCAAGTGCGTATTCAAATTGAGCACCAATATCTCCAGTTAGCGAAAAGACTAGCTTTGAATTGCTGGCAGTCGATCCAGAAAATGACAAGCTTAACTTGAAATCTTTTTTGCCCCTCCTGCGCTTCATTTCTTTTAAAATATACTTTATTCTCTGCCAATTATCAAAACCAAATGATTGGAAAAAATTATCATCATAAGGAACGGGAAACTCGATATTTAGGAGACTTAGATATTCAGAATCATCCAACTTTATTTCATCGACCCCAGAAAATCTTGCCAGACTACTATAGAGAGCCTCTAGCTCATAGGGAGATACACCATAGTGTTCCAACTTTGTCACGTTATTCAATTGAGAAATTATGATAGCTATAGGCATTAATCTTTTGATTTGATTTTTGAGCAATTAATGCAATTGAATGGACATGCGAATTTCGGTAGATTTTTAAGTGTTCGTTAATAAAATTTCGTGGACGCTTTGGACACGATTAAGATTCTTGAAAGAGATTATAATCATATAGTTATTGAATTTAGTGATATTCCAAGACAATATGTTAATGCATTAAGACGATTGTCTATCAGCCAAGTTCCTACTTTTGCTATTGATGATGTTGTGATACTAGAAAACTCATCTGTAATGCATGATGAGGCTATCGCTCATAGACTGGGGCTTATTCCCTTACGGACAGATCTTGAAAGGTTTGTAATGCCTGATAATTGTGATTGTAATAGCACGCTTGGATGTTCAAAGTGTAGGGTATTGTTAGTTTTGGATGCAGAATCTCAGGATAAGACAAAGGTAATTACTTCTGCAGATCTGATATCTGAAGACGATGTTGTTAAACCAGTAAATAGCGAAATACCAATAGTATCCTTAGCTCCAGGCCAAAAATTAAAATTCGAGGCATATGCGAGGTTAGGGACGGGCAAATCTCATGCAAAATGGCAGCCAACGTCAGTTGCTGTTGTAAAAGATAGCAAGAAGGAGGAAGATTCCATACTTGTAATAGAATCCAATGGCGCATTGACACCAGAAGAGATTGTGATAGAGGCAGCAAAAATACTAGGATCAAAAATCAAGGATTTTGATGCTGTTATTCAATCACTATCATTACCAAAGAATATTTAGGTATAGGTTTATTTGGGGTTTAAGGATAGCGAGAATATTTCATGTTTCCTGATACATTGAGCAACACGATTTGGATTCTAAGAAACGCGTTAAAGAAGAATAAGGTTCCAATATGGAAAGCTGTATTAAAAGAGCTTTCTAGGTCAAGATCAAACAGAAGGCAAGTTAACATTAGTCAGCTAGCTCACGTTACTCAAGATAAAGAAGTTGTAATAGTACCCGGTAAGATATTAGGTTCTGGGGAAATAAGTCACAAGCTTACGATTTGGTGTTTTAGTATTTCAGAAGCTGCTGCAAGTAAAGTACTTGATGCAGGTGGAAAAATACTGGCCCTTGATAGCTTGATAAAGAAGTATCCAGATGGTAAGGGGGTAAGAATAATTGGCTAAGCAAATTACCGAGCAAAAACAAAAATCTAATCAGATTATGACAGTCGATGCGAAGGATTGCATCGCAGGAAGAATGTGCTCTCATATTTCAAAACTTTTACTCAAAGGACATCATGTCAGAGTAGTAAATGCAGAAAAAAGTATGATTTCAGGAAATAGATACAAAACTATTGAAATTTATAAAGAGTTTCTAGAAATTGCGTCTAACACAAATCCCATTCATGGTCCATTTCATCCAAGAAAACCTGACAAGATTATTACAAAGATGGTTAGAGGTATGTTACCAAAAAGGAAATCAAGTGGGTTAACAGCTTTAAAGAGGTTGAGAGTTTATATCTCAATACCACCTGAACTCAAGAATACAAAACTTGAAACATTCGAGGATTCCAAAATTAGGAAACCAGCGTCGTACTTTATTTCGCTTGGCGAATTATCAAAACAAATAGGCTGGAACGGGTTGGATAATTATGAATAAAATAGATCTTTATCCTGGTCAGAGAAAGTCAAGTAGAGCTGTGGCTACAATATCAAAAGGAACAGGAAAAGTTAGAATCAACAATATCCCAGCCGAGTTAATAAATTCTGAAGTAGCAAGAGAATTGGTACTTATTCCTCTAAAATTGATTGGCGACTATAGGGATAAAGTAGATATTAGTGTGAAAGTTCACGGTGGCGGTTTCATGGGACAATCATTTGCAAGTACTGTGGCTATTTGTCGAGCTCTAACTGGTGCTGGCAAGGGCGGCAGAGATCCAAAAGACCATCCATTTGCAAGAAGCGTTCGTACGGAAATTCGTAAAAGAATAACAGAATTTGATAGGCATTTGCTATCAGGCGATCCACGACAGACAGAATCAAAGAAATTTGGTGGATCTGGAGCCAGGCGTAGAAAACAAAAATCTTACCGTTAGATTTCTACTTTTTTCATTTCATTGATTAGTAAGAACTAAATCAGAAATGTAAATCTCTGATAAAGATCTATTTTCTTAGAATGTTATCTTTATCTTTTTACGATATCTTTGCGATCTGGAGAAATATAAAATTCGGTTAACTTTTTCTCATAGCATATGCCACACAGATATCCTGAAATATTCCACTGTTCCATAGACTTGTATCTAAAAGTTAACGTGTTACCACACAAGGCACATTTAAGATCATTTTTATCCATCAATATGGCTCTAATCTAGAGTAAATTAAAAGTTGTGAAATAGTAGAGATGAAGGGTAGTCCGAGCTAACATAAACAATCAAAAACATACTCAAGATGACAAGCAATATTTTAAATTAGGAACTTAAAGTCACCATAAATATTACAATGGACGCTAAAGAATCATATTATAAGGTATTTGATCTTGTTAAACAACATCACAAGTGGTTCAAGTCTTCTATTCCCTTAATTGCAAGCGAAAATATTCCTAGTCCTGCGGTAAGAGAAGCCATCGTCTCAGACTTTGGAAATAGATACGCCGAAGGCTGGCCGGGTGAAAGGGTTTATGCCGGATGTATCTACATTGATGAAGTAGAACTGATCTGCAATGAATTGGCAAGACGGGTGTTCAAGTCAGAATTTGCTGATTGTCGAGCTACTTCAGGTGTCGTCGCTAACCTTGCAATTTATTCTGCTTTTTCTAATCCAGGAGACCATATGCTAGCGGCATCTATCCCAACTGGAGGACATATTTCTCATGGTAAAAAGGAACATTCTGGAACTGCTGGTCTAGTTCACGGACTCAACATAGAACATTATCCTTTCTCCAAGGAAGATATGACAATCGATGTGGACGCTACAAAGAAAAAGGTCGATGAAATGATTGCAAATGGCAAGAAACCTGCAATCGCAATGTTCGGAGGAAGTTTATTTCTCTTTCCTCATCCAGTAAAAGAATTGGCAGGTTTCATGCATGATAATAATATTTATGTTAATTATGATGGAGCTCATGTGGCAGGATTGATTGCAGGAGGAGAATTCCAAGACCCACTTGGAGAAGGTTCAGATTCCATGACGATGAGCTCTCACAAGACTCTATGGGGTCCACAAGGAGGAATTATTGTCTCACAGGAAAAATATGCAGACAACATCAAGAAAGCCATCTTTCCAGGTAATACAAGTAGTCATCATCTACATCATGTCGCAGGAAAAGCAATAGCCTTAGCAGAGTCATTGGAATTTGGAAGAGAATACGCAAGGCAAGTCATAAAAAATGCAAAAACACTTGCCGAATCACTTGCAAATTTCGGTTTTACAGTTTTAGGGGAAAAGCGTGGTTACACAGAATCACACCAATTGGCTGTAGATGTCTCCAAATTTGGAGATGGTGGAACTATAGAAAAGGAATTAGAAAAAGCAAATATTATTCTTAACAGACAGCTCCTACCTGGTGATATCAAATCTGGTAAACACTATATGCACCCAAGTGGCGTTAGAATTGGAGTACCTGAAGTAACTAGATTAGGGATGAAAGAAAGTGAAATGAAAGAGATTGCATCGTTTATCAAGGAAATAGTAATAGACAAGTCGGATCCAAAGCAAGTTGCTAACTCTGTATCTGCGTTCCGCGAACAATTTCAAAAGGTACAATATGCATTTGAAAACTCTACAGATGCTTATGAGTATATAAAAATAAGGACTCGATAATGACATCGAATTGAGCTTTTTTTTGCTTATCGTGTATAGAATAGTTGTTCAAAATATTTTACTTCAAGCTTAACATTGTTGACTAATCCAAAAATCGACAAATTTGTACAAGTTGTAATAAGATTTGTAATCAAACTTCTCCACTTTTATCACGAGAAATAGTAGATCATATAAAATATTTCATTAAGTTACAGATAAAACTGTATAAATTCTACATAATTAGTCATAATTTATAATAATTATTTAAAAATAATCTATTTGATAGAAATATCGTAATGTATTAATTTATTTATGATGAGCCTAACCCTTAGAACCATGAACAAGAAACAACCAATGAAAAGCATGTTTTTGTTTAGTTCGTTGTTGACCCTTTTGTTTGGAACCTTACTTGCTGTAGTAGGCCCCCAAGTATATGCCGATATCTGGGACGATGACGACACTATGGAAGAACTCGTAAAAGATATTGACAATGGAAAGGACAATGACGATACAATGAATTGGAAGGACTTCAAAAATTCAAAAATCTTCAAACAAGAAGATGTTGAAACACAAATATGTATAGAAAACAGACAGGATCTTTCAAATAATCTAGCTGACTATGAAGTAGTTAGATGCTTTGAGGATTCAGATTATGCATATGATAATTAGCATCCACAAATAGTCTCACTCTTAATTTCTTTCTTTTTCATTATCAAAATTGAATGTTAATTTACTAATTTATGGTATAGAACTTTTCTTTGAAATTCAAATTACATAGGAATGGATGTTAAATATATTAGACACAAGTCAATTATGATCTCTCGTGTTTACAAATGTCCTAGTTCCTGTTGATGGTTCGGATAATTCCTACAGAGCCCTAGACGCGGCATTACTGCTTTCAGAAAAATTAGGTTCAAAAATTACTGTAGTTAACGTGATGGAACAGGTTCCAATAACTCACATCGAATCGGAGAAACTTTTAAGCCAATTACTACAAGCCTACAAAAAAGAGAATCAAGAAATATTATCAAAATGTTCAAAGATTGCTACTGAAAAGGGATTAAGCATAAAGACCCTTCTTCTTCAGGGAAATCCGGCTTCGGTAATTTTGGATTATAGTAAAAAAGAGAAATTCGATCTTGTAATTATGGGTAGTAGAGGTATGGGAAAATTTAAACGATTAATATTAGGAAGTGTGTCGAGCAAAATTGTACACCACTCTCCATGTGCAATTTTATTGATAAGGTAATGATGATAATTTCATGATCAACTTTCCATGTCTTATGCGGCATGATGATGTTGTTATTACAACTAAAAATATAATCAGATCCATGAATTGACAGAAATGACTGAAGATCTTGATTCTTTTACATTAACTGAAAAACAGGGTCTATACAAGGCTGTTTTTTCAAGAAGAGATGTCAGATCTCATTTTAACGATAAAAAAATTCCAGATGATATTCTCGTCAAAATTTTGAATGCAGCTCATCACGCTCCATCAGTTGGTTTCTCACAGCCTTGGGATTTTATTTTAATAAAAAACAAGACTACAAAACTAAAAGTCAAAGAATCCTTTACAAAGGAACGAGAAAAATCTATTCCGTTGCTTGATAACGATTTAGAAAGACAAGATAAGTATGTCAAGCTAAAATTAGAGGGAATTTTAGAATCTGATATCAATATTTGTGTGACATACGATCCTGAGAAGTTCGGCCCCTTCATTTTAGGGAGAACATCAATACCAGAAACAGGTGAATACAGTGTTTGTTGTGCTATTCAGAACTTGTGGTTAGCAGCAAGAGCTGAAGGAATTGGAGTAGGTTGGGTAAGTATTCTCTCCATTGAAGATTTACGTAAAATTTTGAATATACCCAATCACGTTAAACCGATAGCGTATCTTTGTTTAGGATATGTAAACAAATTTGAAGTCAGACCAGATTTGGAAACATCAGGTTGGCTGAAAAGAGCAATCCTTTCTGAGGTAATTCATTTTGAAAATTGGAACAATACCGAAGAAAATAATTGGAACGATACAAACACGATTATACAAGGACTAGATGATGATCAAGACAAGTAGATCACTAGCTTAAACATTTCATCATCAATCTAGATTAGTATATGATAAAAAACCACTTTTCTTGTATCTATCTTCGAACAGATGTTTTTTTGACATGTTTGCCTAGTACCTTCTTTATGGTTTTTGTAACAATGGGAAGTATTCTGGGGTCATCGACTTTTGGAATTATGTAATCATTTTTAAGGTGAATTTCTTCAACTATACTCGCAATAGCTTGCGCCACAGATACAAGCATAAATTCACTCAAGTTATTAGCTCGAAGATCCAATAATGCCCTAAATACTGAAGGAAATACTACCGCATTGTTAATCTGGTTAGGAAAATCCGATCTGCCTGTTGCAACAATGGTTGCGCCATACTTTAAGGCTTGATTAGGAATAATTTCTGGATCCGGATTACTCAAGGCAAATACTATTGCATCATTGTTCATCGATTCTATCATCTGTTTATTCAAAATACCTCGTTTTCCAGACACCCCGATAAATACATCTGACTTTCTGATTACTTCTATTAAAGTTCCATTGAGTTTCCTAAAATTCGTCTTGGTGGAAATTTCTTTCTTGTATGGATTCTCATTACCAATAATATCTACTCTTCCATCAAATATTGCTCCCTTGGAATCAGTGACAATGATGTCCTTGCAACCTGCCGCTCGCAAGATCTTGAATATTCCATACCCTGCCGAACCCGAGCCTGATATAATTACACGAACTTTATCAAGTTCTTTTTTTACTAATTTGAGTGCATTTATGAGAGCAGCAAGAGTAATTATCGCAGTACCATGTTGATCATCGTGGAAAACAGGAATCGATAATTCCTTGCTCAATCTTTCAACAATCTCTAAAACCTTCGGTGATTCGATGTCCTCGATATTTATGGCCCCAAAATTGGGTTGTATTAATTTGACAAACCTAATTATTTCTTCTTTATCCTGCGTGTCAATGCACAGAGGGCTTGCATTAATATTCCCTAGAGTTTTAAATAAGACAGACTTTCCCTCCATTATTGGCAAGGCACCTTCTGGACCAATGTCGCCCAAACCTAGAGCCCTTGTTCCGTCACAGATAATCGCTACATTATTCCATTTTGATGTATAGTCATAAGCAAATTCCTTATTCTTACTTATCTCTAAGGCAACATATGCTACACCAGGAGTATAAATCAGTCCTAATGTTCCATGCTCATCAGCTGTATTGTCCAGTGAAACCCTACTTCGAATTTCGATTTTTCCCTTCAACATCCTGTGTAAATTAATTGCGTCATTGCGTAATGTCAACTATATTCAATTACGAATTCGATCATATTTTATCGTGTTCATTGTAGTTGAATGTCAATTCATTCCGCTTGATTGGTTGACGGGATCAAAATTACTACCTCCCCCTCTCTTTCTAGTCATACATATTTTATAAATCATAACTCTGAAGATTCGCACGTGTCTACACATAAAGCGATGAGAAATAAACGGACCAGCAAGGCAGCAGCACTAGAATCGCAATACGTTATGCAAATTCGAAATCAGCATGAGATGGAAAGTAAAGTCAGCGATACAATCGAACATGAAATAGGATGTCCAAGATGCTATAATGTCATGACTTTATGTTCCGACTTTGACAGTCTCTATTATCAGTGTGAAGAATGCGATTTCTCTTTGTATACGCTAAAGTAGTCATTGGATTCAATAATGAACAAGAAATGTATTAAAGATAATGCTGAAGCAATCTGACGAATTGGAAGAAAACCATCATTTCAGATGTGTGCCATATTTCCAATCTGCTGATTCCATTTCTTTTATGAAGGAAACCAAGACGTCTTCTAATAAGCGTAATATTTCATTACCCTTCTTGATAGACGCCTTTTGAGGAGAACCGGTTGCCCCAGTAGAAGTTAGTTCGTCAAATTTCCAAAATATTCTGATGTTTTCAGGCAAATTTGGAAGGACGTCCTTTGGGGCAAATTCCAGCTTTACTAGATCTGGCCGCACAGCAAGAACGGCAGATGTTTCTGCCTCACCACCGTGTCCTAGTCCACTCCAGACTTCAAAGAGATCTTTCCTTAGCTGTCCAACTAAGACCCACCAAGATTCCAAACATGCGATAATCATCTCAGGGTTCTTGTTCTTCATAACTCTTGCTGCAATTTCAATAGGGCCAATATTGCCATCATGCCCATTTATTATCAGAACACGCCTTATCTTATTCTGATCAAGACTAGAAAGTACATCAGAAATTATTCCTATCATGGTTTCAGGATTAAGACTCATCGTCATTTGAAATTTATCGTGATGCAAACTGACTCCATACGGAATGGCAGGAAGAACAATAACATTACTAACTTTAGTAGCAACTCTCTTTGCTATTTCGGTTGGAAAAATAAAATCTGATCCAAATGGCATATGATCTCCATGGTTTTCACAAGCACCAAGTACTAGGATTGCAATCGTTTTTTCATTTGTCATATTACGAACCTCAGTGGCATTCATTTCTTCGATAAATCGCTTATCTTTGCCTTCCAAAGTTTGATTTGTCATAGATTAAAAGATACTACCATCCATTCTTTTATAAAATATCTGAAGTATTTTTGATGTATCACTTGAAACTCTTCACAGTTTTCTTAATTGTATCTGGGATCTAATG
>DASQWJ010000200.1:0-10765 GCA_035640315.1 Nitrososphaeraceae archaeon | reverse complement strand
TATTTGTAGTTAGGTTAGCTTCAGGGACCTCTAGAATATTTGTAGTTAGGTTAGCTTCAGGGACCTCTGGAATATTTGTAGTTAGGTTAGCTTCAGGGACCTCTGGAATATTTGTAGTTAGGTTAGCTTCAGGGACCTCTGGAATATTTGTAGTTAGGTTAGCTTCAGGGGTTTCGGGGGTTTCGGGAATATTTGTAGTTAGGTTCCTTTCAGGAACATTCAGTCTATCGGTAACATTTGCTTCTTGGGTTCCGTTATTCATTAGATTTGTTACGAATTCTTTGGCTTCATCTTCTGTGAATTTACCTGATTTTACAAGTTCATCAATTAACATAACTCTTGTAACTATATCTTTGGCTTCTTCCTCTGTTAATTTACCTGTATTCACAAGCTGATTGATCAATTTATTTTGTTCATCAATAGTCGCTGATGTACCATTCGAAGTAGCAGTATCAGTATTGCTAGTATCTGTAGATGCCTGTAAAGGAATCATATTGTCGCCGAAGAAAAAAAACGCTCCAAAGAGTGCTGTTATGATAACAAATGTCAGTACCGAATGATGTCTGTTCACTACAAATTATTCAACGTAACCATATAAAAAATTGTGTAATTATTAATTCATATTCTTTAAATATGCCATTTAAACTCACAAGAAATCCAATATCAAGAAGGATAGCTCTTATTCGAATCGGCTTCTGCGGACCTGTCAGATTGTGTTTGACTGCTCTTAGCTGCTCTTTTTGTATTTTCAAGATATGCAACAGTCGTTGCAAGATTTCCAAAGCCCATTGAATTTAGACTCTCAGAAGGTATCATGACTATAGTATTGCCTTGTACCTTTATCGATTCGTAAAGCATGTTAGATTGCCTTAAAGCATACGCTATAGGATTATCTGAATATACTGCCGATGCTTCTTCAAACTTCTTAGCAACAAGAATCTCAGATTCGCCATAAGTCACTCTTGCACTTTTTTCACGTTCAGCTTGAGCCTGCATAGACATTGCCTTTTCAAGCTCCTGTGGAATGATTACTTGTCGTACCTCGACTCCTGTCACTTCGATGCCCCAATTCCCAGATTCTTGTGAAATGACGGATTTAATGTGATTATTAATTTCTTCTCTCTTTGACAAGATATCCTGGAATAAAGAGGAACCAATATTATTCCTAAGAGTTGTTTGAGATACCTGCTTTATCATTTCATTAAAGTTTTCAACGTTTAGGATTGCATCGCTTGCTCTATCTTCAACAACCTTGTACCTCAGTATTGCATCAATTGTAACTGGCACATTATCTTTGGTAAGCATTCTTTCTGCTGTGAACTCTCTTACTTTTTCTCGGATATCAACGACCAAGACATTTTCAATATAAGGAATTCTGGTACGCAAACCAGGACCAACTTGTCTATTGTATTTTCCTAGTCTGAGGATAACCGATCGTTCATATTGTTTTATTATAAAAAGGAACGATGCTATGATGGATATCACTGCTATAATAGCTGTAACTGAGACAACCTCGAGACTGTTGTAAAACCAACCAAATACGATACCAAAGAATGCTACTGCTATACCCAAGGCAAGTAGACTCGCAGAACCACTTTGATGCACTACTCTATCATAAGAAATAAAGCCATCTTCAGTCGACATCGACCAATTTTAAAAAGTACTGTAATTTAGCATTTGCTGTTCAAGAAGCAAACAAATCATATACGAAAGACATTCGCCAAATTAAGTACCATTGGATAAACTCGCGCTCTGACAAATATGATCAGATAAAATAACCATTTATCAACTTGTAACACCCGTCTAATTGATATATAGTTCTCATACTAGAAAAACTCAATGTGAAAATAAAGTGCTTCCTATGTCTATAAATTATTTAGATAGTCCTACGATGTACCCAGAAAATGAAATCGCATAATGCTTATGTTCTATCGTCGATAATGTGTGGAATAATTTGTATATTGTATTTTTCGATGATGGTGCAGACTGCTCCTGAATTGAGAGCACAAGTATCTGCAGGAAATAGGACAGGTAATGACATAATAATGCATAAACACTCCGGTCTTAATGTTACTGTTAATGGAAAATCCTTAGATGTTCCAAATGATGTTGGAATAAATTCAACGCTATGGAATGATCATTCATTAGATAAATACGGGACAGAACGTAAGGCAACAACATTCGGCGTCATATCACCAGCATTGTCGCCATTACACACTCATGATTCAAGTGGTATCATTCATGTTGAATCAACTGAATATAGGAATTATACTCTAGGAGATTTCCTCAATATTTGGGGATTACCTCTCGAAGGTAAGGAAATCAGTCTAGTCTTAAATGGCAATAGTACTGAAAATTATGCGAATCATATTCTAAAGGATATGGAAAAATTGGTTTTGAAGATAGAAGATTGAAATAATTTTCTGTATAAGTCACTGGTGTGAACCTCTGTTCCCGTATATGTCTCATCAAAATTCTACGAATATCTGTTTAGCATAATTATTGTGATTACTAAAAGGAACCATAGTTCATCTCAAAATAATTGCTCAGCAGCATAAGAAATATTTTCCATGTTCATGCCCATTAATGCTACAACAACCATATTATTAATTAATAGCCTATACATAATTTTTGACATGAGTAGAAAAAAGACATTTTATATTCTGATGATAAGTGGTATTGCGTTTATATTAATCGGAGGAATTTCAATGATTGATTCCACTATTCCTCGAAAAGTCTCATTGGCTAGCACGTTAGATACGAATCGAACTGATGTCATTACACCAATTATGAATAAAGGAAGTACAGGAAAAATTATAATTGATGGATCAAAATTTAATTTCAATATTGAAGATCCGAACAAGTCAGTTATCATTTCAGTAGCTAATCAATCGCACTATGAGTATGAATTGGTTGCCAACAACGAAGGTCAATACAAACTGGAAACAAGAAATATTGGAGATGAAGTATTGAATATTGACGGAGAAGTGGAAACTAAAGCTTCTCCATTAGCATTAGGAGGTCAGATGATGTTACTTATAACTGGCATAATAGTTTTGGGAATTGGAATGAAAGCTAAGTTTGCATGAAGAAACTGACAAATATCTGACAACTAATTTATTGTTCCTCTTTGATAAGAACCTAATATTTTTACAAATGTACATTTCTTTTCAATATTGTTAATTACCTTTTTGACATTGTCTTCTTCAATATGTCCTTCGAAATCTACATAAAAGTTGTATTCCCATGGTTTTTCTTTAGTAGGTCTTGATTCTATTTTCGTGAGGTTAATCTTATGATGATCAAATTCTTGCATTACTGAATATAACGAACCCGGTGTGTGTTTTAACCCAAAGATCATTGAAGTTCTATCAGATTTTGAAGGAACAGTTAGACGATCAGAGAGGACTAAAAATCGAGTGAAATTATTTTTTCTGTCCTCAATATTTTGATCGAGAATTTTCATGTTATAGAATTCTGAAGCATTCTTGCTTGCAATGGCTGCAGTGTCGCTAATTTTTTTTTCTTTAATAAGTCTAACCGAACCTGCAGTGTCATATGTTGGTATAGCATCTAAATTCTTTCTCTTGATGTAATTTCTGCATTGAGCTAATGCCTGAGGATGGGAGAGTACTTTGGTTATAGTGGTGCTATTTGGTAATGCAATCAGACAATGTTCAATCTTTAGAAACATTTCGCCAGTGATTTTTTTATTAGCATCTAACAACAAGTCATAGATTTCATTGACAGATCCTTCAATAGAATTTTCAATTGGAACTACCGCACAATCAATACTATCATTTCGTAACGCATCAAAAACATCTTCGAATAATCTCATGGGAATGAGTTCGGATTCTGGGAAAAATTTTGTGGCAGCGATCTCACTATATGCTCCATGCTCCCCTTGAAAAGCGACTCTCTTTCCCTTCAAAGTATCTATTATCTTTAAATTAATTATTCATATATTTTTAGGTCATAATAACCAAGATTTATAGTCAGAATCAAAGTGCTCAAGGTAAATTGCTTTTTAAATTATGATAAAGTATTTAATGCTTGATACAAGAATTTAACATGAATGCAGCTAGATCAGCAGTACATTGATCCCTTAGATAAACAACTCTTGAATGATATTCAATGGACCTTTCCTTTGTCAGAAAGACCTTATTTGGAAATAGCAGCAAAACATGGGCTCAGTGAGGAGAGTGTAATGAAAAGAATTTCTTTGATGAAACAAAGTGGTCTGATAAGACAAATCAATGCAATCTTTGATACCAGGAAGTTAGGTTACAAGAGTGCATTGGTTGCATTTGCTGTAGAAAAAGACAAACTAGATTCAGTTGCTAATGAAGTTAATAAGCACCCTGGTGTCAGTCACAATTATGAGAGAGATCATGAATTCAATATGTGGTTTACCTTAGCCGTTCCTCCAGATGGAGATTTGAAAAAAGATCTAGAACGAATGGCATCGCTTAACGGTGTAATCAAGTTTCGACTCTTACCAACTCTCAAATTATATAAAATAGGTGTCAAACTTGACATGGTAAACAAGGATCCTAGCAAATTGACGCCAGAGGATAACGTTAAGACTATGGACCAAAAGAAATTTGAGCTAACTCCAAGGGACAAGGATTTCATAAGAGAATTGCAAAAGGATCTAGATGTCTCAGTCAGACCGTTTGATAATTCAGCCAAGAACCTTGGTATCACAGTAGATGAATTATTCAAAAAGGCAGAAGAATACGAATCGGTTGGTGTAATGAGACGCTTTGCAGCAATTCTACGTCACAGAGATGCGGGTTTTGCCGCCAATGGTATGATAGTTTGGAAAGTTTCTGATAATAAGATTGATGAAGCAGGTTACAAATTAGCGTCATTTCCCCAGGTAAGTCATTGCTACAGGAGGCCGGTTTATCCTGATTGGCCATTTAGTCTATTTAGTATGATACATGCCAGAACGATAGAAGCGGCCAACAAAATAGCAGTGGAACTCTCGAACTTTGTAGGCATTAATGAATATAGGATTCTTTTTAGCTCAAGAGAATTCAAAAAAGAAAGGGTAAAATATTTTGTAGAATAACAACTTGTTTCTTAGTACTTTGGAATGCTTGTCGAATTTCTGCGTGGATGCCAGATGTAAATTTTCTGTGGATCTTTTATAAAAATAGTTCACATTAATCCATGAGGTTTTGTTACTAAATTTTGTACCTTATACTTTTATACCTTTTACTTTTATAGTCTTTAGAAAGAAAATGTCAAGTTAGATAGAATTCAGTTAGAGAAAAGTTATGTCATATACTTTTGAAATTTAGTGTGGATCTAAATGTCATGATAAGATAGAAATTTATTATTTGTAAATCGTATTTGCAGCTTGAGCGAAGTTAGCCCAGACTGGTTAAGGTACGAGCTTCCCAAGCTCGGGATCGCGGGTTCAAATCCCGCACTTCGCATCTTAAGACATTCAATGAAACATGAATGAGAGAATAAATATTGTTTTTATGATGATTCTTTTTCGATAATATTACAGTGTAAAGCTACATTAGATAAAAAACATGCAATTAACTTTCTGACATCCTTTTCAATGTTATATTTGTCCTTTAAACAAAAAAAGTATTTTAGCATATACTTAAAAACATGTATTTATCATTCTTTCAACATAGTTGAAGCAGGTCATCACTTTTCACTCATATAAAGGCGGTACTGGAAAAACAACTCTAGCTGCCAATTTGGCTGCATTGTTGGCCAAGAAGGGGAACAATGTTTGTATTGTAGATATTGATGTTTATGCCCCTAGCCTACATGCTTACTTTGGCGATATTGTCCAAAATAGGATCAAAAATACGATTAATGATTATATTGTCGGTGCTTGCGGCGTGGACGACCTGTTAGTTCAGGTTACGCCAATATCTCAATTTTCAGACAAGGGTGCATTAAGTGGAAAGATAATCGGTTGTTTTTCAAGTCCAAAAAGAGAGGATATTTTAAAGATAGAAGGGGTGAAAGAAGACAAGAATAGAATGAATATGTTAAAGAGATTCATTAACTTTAGAGAAGAGTTAATTGAAAAAAATGATATTGATTATGTCATAATGGATTCAAGTCCGGGAATCAGGTTTTGGGCAATAAACGCTCTGGCATTATCTGATATTGTTTTTCTCACATTAAAAATGGGAGATATGGATATCGGAGGCACAAAGATGATAGCAAATGAAATACTGGCGCAATTCAAAGAACAAGGGAATACCAAATATTATCTTCTTCTTAACAGGATAGCAGGTTACTGCATACCATATTTGCAAGTTGGCGAAACCCATACAGGTCAATCTCAAGAGAATTTTACGACCTTAACACCGGTCGCCGATGACTTTATAAAAAAATTGACTGCGGATACGGGCATAGATGTTATGACATCAATCCCATGTTATTGTGACATTCAATTTGCACAAAAGGAGTTTCTAACGGTACTTGGATATCCGGACCACCCTTTCTCACAACAAATAGACAATTTAAAATCACTAATTGAAAATTAGAGATATTAGCTTCGTTTTCGTTTTGGGCTGCAAATGATCACAAAAAATAGGTATATAGTTCCTGATTGATATAGTATCCAAAATGGCGATTCCGGGTCTTACAGAACTAACTGATGGTGAGGAGAACATCTCACCTACTCTGTTTCTTTTGTCTGGTCCGCCGGCAATCGGAAAGAGAGACTATTGCAGAGAATTTCTCGAGGAAGGATTGGCAAATCAGAAAAGCTGTATTTTTCTTTCTTCCAAAATTACGGATAAAGAAAAAATTGATGTACTTGATTTAGAGGATACGAAATTAAAATCATTATTCATTAATCCAGTTCTCTTATACGAGAATCCTGATGAAAAATCCTTGCAAGAGACTTTGGCGAAGATAACTGAATTTCTCTCCCGTGTCAGAAATGAATCTCAGAATAGGGACCCTAGCGGTACTAGAATCGATGACAATAACAATTTCATATATTTTGTCATGGATTCATTGAATAATTTTTGTGATATATTTGAGGTAAGTGTAATCAAACGGTTTTTGGCGCGCTTAGTTCTTCAATTAAAGAAAAGTAAAACCATTGGAATCTTTACTATTGATTCACCTATATCAACTGAATATCAATCCATTGTCTCATTTTGTGATGGTATAATTGAAATGAAATTTGAAGAGTCAAATGACTCGTTGATTAGGAAGATTAGACTGCTTTCTATGGCCGGTCGTGCAATGACAAAACCAACTTGGATTCAATTCAGCATTGATAAGAATGGAAGATTCACGTTTGCAGACGATCTACTAAAATGCACACTAGATGGGAGAGTCATTCAACACCCTCCTGTTTATTACCTGGATCTGCCATTTCATTCGGAAGGTTGCGCTATAACATATAGAAAATTTATGTCTGTCTTTAAAGATCTTGATCCAAAATATGAAGTTTTGAACTACAACTTTTGCTTTATTGATATCGTAGGGCTCTCTAATCCAGAGTTGGCTGTTCATAGGCAAAAGGAGAAAATTGTAAGGCTCAACGAATTTATCAGTTCCTGTAATGCGTTTAGAAAAATTTCGGATGATCTAAAGATAATTCTTCCCGCTGGAGACGGAATGGCAATAGGTTACGAAAACAATCCAGAACTACCATACAAACTTAGCGTAGAGTTACATGGATTTCTGCGGAAATATAACAAACGAATGGCCCATGATAATCAAATTAAGATAAGAATCGGACTAAGTTCAGGACCTGTTTTCACTGTTTATGATATATCAAATAAGCTTAACGTTTGGGGCCCTGGAATAATAATGGCAAGAAGGGTAATGGATCTTGGCGATAGCTGGCATATTCTCATTACAGAAAACTTTGCGATGCAGCTAAAACCGCTATATGAAGAATACAGGAACAATATCAGACTTATTGGTTCATATGAAATCAAACATGGCGAAAAAATTAATGTCTATTCTGCATATTCTGATGATTATGGAAACCCAGACTTGCCTGAAAAATTCAAAAAAATCTACACTAGGCAATAATTGATTGATAACGAAATGCTGCCATTTTATGGACTTGATGATTTCTGATAAAGATTTCTTTAAATTATCCATTAAAGTCTTAATGAATAAATCGTCGATTAGTGGTTAAAAAATGAAGAATAGTAAGAAGAAGGACAGCAATACAAGAAAAGACAAATCGCTTAATCCAAAGAAGGAGAGGGATGATAGAAGTTACTTTGCAGTAACTCGTAAGAGAAGGAATCGGAATCTAATGATAATTGTTCCTGCCATAATATTGCTTCTCGGAATAGTGGCTTATGCGGTAACAGTTTATTCTAGCCATCTCGAAAGACCCGGTCAAAACTTTGGCCCCATTGGTTCCGCACACGAGCATGCAGCTTTTGCTGTAAAGATTAACGGCGAAAAATTGGACTTTAGTCAACCAAAATACCAGGTGAGATCGCAATACATTCATGTGGAGAACAACGACGGGAATACGTTACATAGACATGCAACTGGAGTTCCAGTTGGCGAATTCTTTAGAAGCTTGGGTATGAATGTCAGCGACAGTTGCTTTACACTGGAAAACAAAACAAATTATTGCAGTAATGGGAACTCAAACTTAGAATTCTATATTAATGGCAATAAGACAAACTCGATAGCAAATTACGTCTTTAATGATGATGACAGAATATTGATTGTCTATGGAAACAAGAACGCAATGGAAACACGACAAGATCTAGACGCCTTAAGACTCTCCCAAATAAAGAAATAATCATATCTTTATCATTCAACCTTTAATTTTTTTGTCATCTAAATAATCACGTATTACATTTAGGCACCATTATCATGACTAATAATTTGTAATAGATCTGGTGCCAATATGGACAAAAGTATTAATTTAAAATAAAGTCACTATTTTCATGGTCGACTCGGGCATATTAATCTCTGCCCTTGCCGGTGCAGGATCTTTTTTTTCACCATGCATATTGCCAATATTGCCTGCGTTCATTTCGTATCTATCAGGAACCACGATTAATGAAGTTCAGGATTCATCAGGACAATCACTTAGATTAAGAAGAGCGACTAGACTAAACATATTTTTAAATACAGTTTATTTTGTTTTGGGGTTTTCCCTTGTTTTTGCAGTATTAGGTGTATTTCTAAATAGCGTTCTGATGAACCTTGGAATAGGCTTTCAAAATGTGTTGACTTCAGTGGGAGGGCTGGTCATAATTGGATTTGGTGCCTATCTAATACTTTCAACAAGGTTAAGAAGCCTGAATTTTGAAAAAAGGTTTTCTTCCATTCCCAAATTTAGGACCAGTTATATTACATCGTTTGTTTTTGGATGCGCCTTTGCAGCAGGTTGGACTCCATGTGTGGGTCCTATTTTGGGGAGTACCCTTACTTTGGCCGCCACAGCCCCAGGAGCCGCATACAATTCACTTTTGGCCTATTCTCTTGGACTTGGTATTCCATTTTTAGTAACAAGCTTGTTCTTTTCACAAGCTACAAGCATAATTAGGAAAATGGTAAAACATTTGAAATACTTTAATCCGGCAATGGGGATCTTTCTGATAGTTCTTGGAATATTGGTATTTACCAATAACCTCAGCATCTTAGGCAATTTCCCTCTTGCTAATGAAATTATTAATATTGAAAGGGGAACATAATTGAATAAGGACAACATCAGTGCATTGTTAACCGGGGTGGCGGTTGTAGCTCTTATAGCTGGATTTGCAGTTTACTTTAATATTCCTGATCTGAATAAACAGTCAGTTGGAAGTATAAATCCAAATAGGAATGATGGAATATCAAATGTACAATTATCAATTGACAAATCTCAATTCAGAAAAGCCCCTGAATTCCAAGGTATCAGTTCTTATATTAATTCGAATGGGACAAAATTATCAGATTTAAAGGGGAAAGTAGTTTTGGTTGATTTTTGGACATATAGTTGTATAAATTGCATAAGAACGTTACCATATCTTGTTGATTGGAATCAAAAATATTCCGACAAGGGTTTAGTTATTGTAGGTATTCATTCGCCCGAATTTGAGTTTGAAAAAAACATAGATAATGTTAGGCAAGCTGTAACGAGATTTGGAATAATGTATCCTGTTTTGTTGGATAATGATCATGATACTTGGAATGCTTTTCATAATAGTTACTGGCCACGGAAATACCTTGTTGACGCAGAAGGATATATTCGATACGATCACATTGGAGAGGGAGGATATATGGAAACTGAAAATGTCATTCGTAATTTACTGGCAGAACGAGCAGCTCAACAGAATATTTCTCTAACCAGTACTAATCAGACCAATGTAAGTGTCTCTGGGTCACAATCAGTTGATTTCAATCAAATCAATACTCCTGAATTATACTTTGGTTACAAATACGCGACGTCTCAACTTGGAAACACTGAGGGATTCAACCCGGACAAGATTGCAAGTTATACACTTCCTTCTTCGAAGCTTATGCCCAATCTCATTTATCTTGAGGGAAAGTGGAAAAACAATGCAGATAGCTTGGAATTAGTTGGGAATGAGGGCAAAATCCTTCTTGATTATTCAGCCAAATCTATCAACATAGTCGCGGGTGGGAAAGGGCAGATAACTGTCAAGGAATTAGGAAAAGATAATAAGACAAGCAATACTTATAGAGGAAATGATCTTGATAATGAGGGAAAGTTGACCATAGACGGACAGAGACTATACAATATTGGAAATCATCAGAACTATGGAAACCGTCAGATTGA
>DASQWJ010000199.1:0-6416 GCA_035640315.1 Nitrososphaeraceae archaeon | reverse complement strand
CCCTATGCGGGAATGGCATGTTAAACATATGGAGCAAACTGTTGTTAGGTTTGTGAGAGGATTATCCGACAATGCGACACGATGGGAAGTAAAATTGAACAACAAATATGGGAAAATAAGCAAAGTAATTAAAAGAATTGATTATGATGTAAAGCACGGTGTTACAAATGAACAAGTCTTTTTATTTTTGCAACTAATGAAGACTAATTCCATTTACTTGGAAGTCATGTCTTCAGAAGGTTCAACGGAAAGGCTGAATGAATTACAATCCTATTATAGAGAGCCATCTTCGCAATTAACTTTTAATTGGAAATAACCATGTTACTGTATAATGGGTTAATTGTTGGACTAGAATCTTGATTTTTGTTATAATTTATTACACATCAAACTTTTGTGAAAACTCTCACAGAACTTAAGATAGATACCATACGTCAACAGAAATAGCCGTAACCAATTTTGCCTGAAATAAAATACATTAACATTTCCAATCTATGAGACAATTTTTTGTGATATCGATTTTCTAAGTTTGCTTATTCCATACCCGGACATGGGTGATACAATTATTGGATCCTTTATTTTTAAGTCTTTGGATATTACTCTAACATCGTCAAATTTAGCTTTGTCAATTTTCGAAAAAACAATTATAATTTTATCTTTGTTTACGTTTAACTCTTCCAAGACGTTCATGCAGCTGTAATATTTTATCTTTATATTATCCACAGGATCTGATGAATCAATAAGAAGAAGAATAACGTCGGCCTGAAGTGACTCTTCAAGAGTCGACTTAAAGGCCTCAATCATATAAGTAGGTAACCATCTTATGAATCCCACTGTGTCGCTGAGTAGAATTTTCTGTTGGTTAACAAGAAACGATCGAGTCGTAGTCGTGAGGGTTGTAAATAAATTTTCAGATGTTTGACTGTTTTCCATAGTGAGTGAGTTGAAGAGAGTAGTTTTACCTGAACTTGTGTACCCCACTAGAGAAACTATCGGAATCCTATTCTCTATTCTTTGATTTTGATAGAGGTCACGTTTTCTTTTAGATTCTGACAACTTCTCTAAAATGAAACCCATCCTCCTCTTCAGATCCCTAAATTTTACATCAACGGTATATTCTCCGCTGCCACCCTTTCCTGGTCTCTCGTTACCAATTAGAAGCCTAGCATTTTCTTTTATCCGTGGTAATTCATATTTAATTTCCGCTAGCTGAATCTGTAATTTTGCTTCAGTCGTAGTAGATCTGATATAAAACAAGTTGAGAATTAGCCTTTCTCTGTCTAGTACCTTTATACCTGTTGACTTTTCTAAATTATAAATTTGCTTGGGTGTCATATGTTCGTCTACAATAATCTGGTCAAATTTTGTATTTTGAAGAAATTGATTTATTTCTTCGACCTTGCCAGAACCTAGACCAAATTTCGTATGCCTGAGATTTTTTTGAGTAAAGAATCTTACAATATTTAAATTACCTAAGGACTCGACCAGAGATTTTCCTTCCTCTCTACTGAAATCGTCAGGATGTGTCACTACTATAACATTTTGTTTAATATTCAGAATGTTTCAGGTCCGGACCAATCCATAAAGTCATCTGGCAAATAATCATTTTTATGTCCCCTAGAGCATATGTGTGAGGTTGTAGAATCAGTCTTTACATTGGAATCATTAATTGCATTTTCAGGTACGTAGACACCAGGAAACACTTCTCCGCAATTCTTGCACTTTAACATCAGCATAGGCATATGGATTAAACTAATTCATATACAACATCAATACTATTAATACCTACCCATGGTAATTTCAAATAAACTGATAGTCTTCGATCATCGGCGATAGAATTTATCAATATTGCCAATAGCAAATATATTACTAAAAAGAAGAAATGATCCTATTGAATCACAAACTATACTCATTAAATATGCTGTGTTAGTAACAACAGGCATCTCACAAATCTACTAAATTAGGTCCAAAATCCAACTCATCCATCTTGCTCAGTTAGCTTGTTAATGTACAATCAGAAATTAAAGGGCCGTGCAAGATAAAATAAGAATCCAGAAAATCACAAAATCGTAACGCTTATGGTAATAACGAATCCCAAAAGTCTTTTGTGTGAGCGATTCACGATTTAACTATTGGAAATGATCTGGCGAGGTTTCCGGATCAAAAAAACCATATGCAGTCAACTAAATGATCTCACTTATATAAAATAAGCAACCTCCTAGAATTGGATATGGTGGATTTAGTTTACGGTCGTGGAATAACCGATATAATTCGTGAGATACCGCTTTACGTTAGTATTTTTAGGAAATTGGTTGGAATCAAGTTATTTCATTCAAAGCCAGCACTATACGGCTCAGCGGATATAATCAATGTTTGTAACCTTCATTGCTCTCATTGCTATTGGTGGCTCAACAGGAAGGAAGATAATCAGGATTTATCTGCTGAAGATTGGAGAACAACAATCAGGACTACGTTCAAGAAGCAAAAACTTTTTGTTGTCACATTGGTCGGAGGCGAACCGACTATGAGGCCCGAGGTTATAGACGTATTTTGTAAAGAAATGCCCAGGAGGATATGTGTCGTTACAAATGGCTATTTTCCCCTAAGGAGAATTAAGAATCTTTACTTTTACTGGGTATCATTGGATGGAACTGAAAAGGCTCACGATACCATCAGAGGAAAGGGTTCCTATTCCAAAACCAAAGCAAACATCATAGACTATATAAATGGACCTCCTCGCAATGGCAAACCTGCCTGGAAGGATATTTGGATCACAATGACCATCAATTCAATCAATTACTCTACAGCCATTGAATTGGCTGAAGAATGGGTCGGAAAAGTCAATAAGATAGGATTTCAGTTCCACACGCCATTTATGAAAGGAGACCCACTCTGGTTAGAATTTGGACCATTGCGCAATGATCTAGTAGACCAACTCTTAGACCTTAGGAGAAGACATCCGGATTTTGTTATTAACAGTGAGAAACAGCTATCCCTTATGAAAGGAAATTGGGGAGGCAACGGATCAATTCCTGTACAATGTCCGACATGGGCCATACTTGCTTTGGATCATAAGGGAAGAGTTAAACAGCCTTGTTGCATTGGAAGTGCTGACACCGAGTCGCTTAAGCCGATCTGCGAAGATTGCGGTCTTGGCTGCTATTCGGTATTGGTTGCAAATGGCATTAAAGGTGCATGACAATTTACCACACCTGACCGCGTATATGGTGCCATAATTTAGTGTCACAAGAGGATTATCGTTACTAATCGTGGATAAGAAACTGAGATACATTCGAAGTAAAGCTATTCAATGAGTCCAAAGAGGCATAATGCTCCAAATAAAAATAATACTAAACATTAGAATATTTTAACGTAGCACGCAACTTAGTAACAATTGTATATATCAAAAGCATCATTGGTTTAGGTCGAGAATCCATGATAATAATCGTCTTTTTGTGAATTTCTTGATCAGTTAGATAGTGTGACACATCTTCTTATTTCTCTATTTCATTCAACGCTGATCAAGTAATTTTCTCCAAACCGGCAAAATAAAAAATAATTCCTAGCATAGAGGCTAGAATAGACAATATTAGGATTCAAACGTACAGAGAATTATTTCTACAAGTGGGCGTAAATCGGTGGTAATAATGTAACTTCTAAGGCACTCAATATGTTATCTATGCAGGTATTTGTGATGAGAGAAGGGATAATTAACTTTATATCCACAGGCAGTGAACAATTAATATCTTCTAAAATTGCGATTCGTTGTCCAATGTCATTTTCATTTTGCCGACGGCATTTTTGAACTAAACTCATGAGATATGTTGTATTTTGTATCATTAATACTATAATAAGGATAGAATAGACTTAAGAATGTTTAGTACGTTATAATGTGCTTACAAATTAATTTTTGATAATTCGTTGTAGGCGAAAATAGTTGGTAAAAGCGGATGTTACTATTTGACGGTTATGCGTTTATGTAACTAAATGTCAGTTATAATACAAAGAATGATATAGCATGACATGCTTAAATTAATTTATTGTTTGTAATTAAACTCAATAGTGTATTATCTTGAGAATATTGATGATCTCAACTGAATACCCTCCTATGCAAGGTGGTGTGGGACGCTACTGCAAGAAGTTAGTAAATTCGTTAGAAAGTGAAGGTATGCAAGTATTTGTCGTATGCAATGAAGATGGAAAAGGCAATTACAATGGGATTTCGCCTAATAATCAAGACAATTCTAAAGTTCTCCTAAAAATAGCTAACGAGGTTAAGCCAGATGTTGTGCACGTTCAATATGAGCAGGGATTATACGGTATACATTTAGATCCGATTAATCCAGCAAACACACGCACAAACATAGAACCCTTCTACAATGAGTGCCCCTTTCCTATAGTCACGACGTTCCACTCAGCTTATACTTTCAGTCAATGGATGAGATTGGTAGTTCCACTAAATAATAGGATTCTTGGACGCCTTGGAACTTTGATTAGAATGGCCTATGACTATTGGACACACCTATTGAATTATAAATCATTTAATTCTCTAAACAGGAAAAAAATAGGTTCCAATAAAGCCGGAGTAGTATTTTCAAAATATTTGGCTAACATTATCCCAGGGAGTACTTTGATATATCACGGGGCAGAACCCGGCGTTATGCCTCCCTTGGATAGAAATGAGGCAAGAAAAATGTTCTCGCTTCCAGAACATGAAAACATAGCATTAGCTGTTGGATTTATGACTGCAACCAAAGGTTGGGATATAATAGGAAAAATGAAGATACCGGATGGTTGGAAGGTTGTGATAAATACATCACAGAATCATTATGGAAGGGAAAAATTAAAGAATGGATTTGAAAATAAAGGCGTCATAAACTTGAATAGGGGGTTTCTAAGTGATAGAGATTTGTCGCTGTTATTCTATTGTGCTGATGCCTTGCTCCTACCATACAAAGTTAGTTCTGGTTCGGGTGTAATGTACGATGGATTAGCACATGGACTCCCATTTATTTCAAGCAAGTTAGGGTTCTTCAAGGAATTTTCTGACATGAAGGTAGGAATGAGAGTTAATCGTAATCCAGTCGAGTTCTCAAATTCACTTAAAGTACTTGAAATAAACTACAAGCAACACAGGGATGCTGTTCTAAATCTTAGAAAACATCTTCTTTGGAAGGAAGTTGCCAAAAAGCATATCTTGCTCTATAAATCAATTATTGATAACGCTAGTCCCCCGTTACTGAAAAATTAATTGAAAGATTTTGTTCAATGAAAAAAGATCTTGTTCAATGAACGAAATAATTTCAAATTAAATGTGATATCAGAGTTCGTCTTTTCGGTTAAAATTACCAAAAAGAAGTTATAATCTCTTTTTACTCATGTAGAGCATTACAGGAAAATTAACATGTGAGATGTGAGAGTGTTTGGAGGCACTTCATGATAGATGAGAGAAAACTACATCTTCGGTAGGCAAAGTACCATTCACCGGACCTATACAAATTCTAACAATGTAAATGAAAACAAATGACTAGGAAATGGTGGAAAGGAGTCGATGAATCGTTGGGATGATTCAGAAAACGAACCAATTTAGGTCAAGGGTTTTAAGAACCAAATAGAAATAGTTAATCCCGATTTAATCTTTACCTTGAAGTGAAACGAGCAACATTCCATGTGTTGTCATTTTAGTTCCAATATATTTGCTACTGTAGTCTATTTTAGCAGTTTTAATTCTTTTCATGAGAGTCTTTACTTTATAGGGCACAGATTATTAATTACTGAGGACGGAATCGCTTGTTAGAACTTTGCAATTAGACTATACATTGTTAATTTCCGGAGTAGTTTTGTCCATCCAACAGTCAAAGCATACTTCAAATTCTAATTGATAAACTTCGATTTTATTTTTACTACATATTTGACATAATTTTTCCATACAAGAATCCGTAAATTTGGATATAATAGTATATCATTTCACTAATCTATGCTATTTTATCATTAATAGTGTTTATTTATTAATATATATTAAATAAATGCAAATAATTACAGATTTGATACTTTAATTAGTATTATTTCCTTGGCTAATATCAATTTGTACGTGTTTTTACGCCAATTAATATTTACAGATTATTATGAGAAGAAGAGTAACCGTAATGCCATGGTTGAGATAAACTTTCTCAAAAGGCTCGATTGTGACTACGAACTTAGGCTTAGTTTTTATGTGCGATTGAATTACTTCTAATTCCAAAGATAATTTCTATCCCTCTAGTACGGGAATTCTCATATGTAAACGATTCATTCGCAGTTATTGGAAAGCTAGACAACTGTTCATACTTGCACGCAGGGCATAGGCTGTTTGCCCCCAATATTTGCCTGATATGTAATTTGTCAAGACATGTTGCTGTCCAAAAGCAATGATCACATAA
>DASQWJ010000198.1:0-11288 GCA_035640315.1 Nitrososphaeraceae archaeon | reverse complement strand
GGCGATGTCTGCCGAAATAGGTTCTGAAACTCGTAATGGGAAATCAAATGTCACCAGCTTATTTGATTCATTAGAGTCTCCTGCAAGAGGATTTTCCAGGATGTCAATACTAAGTAGAAACAAGCCTGATTTGTCGAATTTGTAATCATACAAATGGTGACCATTTGATAATAATATAGGCTGTGATCTTGCCAATTCTTCTCTTTCATTAGATATTCTAATGGTAATAGGAGTGTCTATTATAGGATTGTTACTAACGGTAGATATCATGATGTTTATACGAGTATCCTGGCCTGATATTGGAGTCATAGGCATTGTATTAATCCGGACATCATAGTCACCAATGCGCTGTTGTAATGAATTACTTAACAAATCCGCCGAAACTGTTTGCAGAGATGATACTGAGCTTGTGATGATGGTAACCAAAATGATGTAAAATATTAGTTTCAAATTCCTACATCTAAAGTTTTTTTGTGGTTCAATTCATCGTTTAACTCTTCTTGGTTTATCCTGATCATCGTTGTTGAGACGATGACTATGTTTTTACTGTTTATTTTCATAATACTCGCATGTCTTACTTGCCCTGAAGTGAACATTTCCGCTATCTGAAACATAAATATTTCCTGAGGTATCTATCGCAATATCGTGAGGGATTAGGAACTGATCATCTCCGCATCCGAGCGATCCCCATTTAGTAATAAAATCACCATCACTATTGAATTTTTGAATACGTACATTTCTCGTATCAACAACGTATACATTTCCTTGTTTGTCAGTGACTATGCCATGGTTTTCAACAAAGTGACTATTCCCATAACCATAACCTCCCCATTTCTTTGTAAAATTCCCTTGGTCGTTAAATTTCGCAATAAATGAATTGTTTCTACCGTCAGTTACATAAACTGAGTCATGCGAATCTATAGTGATATCATGTAAATGCACAAATAACATTCCTGGAGAATAAGAATTCCATTTAGTCAAGAACTTTCCGTCATTGGTGAATTTTTGTACTTCAGGATTATCTTGATCACTCGTGTAAACATTGTCATTAGAATCAACAGCGACTCCCCAAGGTTTTATGAATTGACTATCACCTTTTCCCTTGCTACCCCACATGGTAATGAAGTTGCCATCACTATCAAATTTTTGGATATTCTGATTAGCGTAATCAGCTACAAAGATATCGTCTTTTGAGTCTACTGCCATGCTCTCGGGTTGCAAGAATTGTCCCTGTCCCTCGCCTTTTGTACCCCACGCTTTAATGAAGTTGCCATCACTATCAAATTTCTGAATGTTGCATTTTTCAGCATCACTGACGTACACATTTCCCTTGGAATCAACTGTAATTCCATGCGCATGTAAAAATTGTCCTGGTCCGGTTCCCTTGGTACCCCAAGCTGTTATCAATGTGCCATTGCTATCAAACTTCTTGACGTAATGGAATCCCGGAAGATCATTAGTAACGGGCCCTGCTCCACCAGTACTGTTTTGTAATGATACATTGCTAACATATTGAGATTGATCTTTATTGTCTTTGCAATTAAGGCTCTTTGCATCTTCAGATGTTTGAGAATATGTCGATTGAGAACCCACGATGGAAGCACTGGACAAAATAAGAGTTGACGATATCAGAATTATAACGAACTTTAAATTAGTATTCAGGTTTTCTAATTTTGGAATTTTCATAGGACTGTTATCACCATGTTAAGGCCTCAATAGAGGTCATCTATATGAGTTTCCAGTCACCAAATATAAATTTAAAACTAAAAAAATTCAGAGTCGGAAGTTAGGTGAAATAAATGTCGCAAAATTGGAGTTATTTCTGTCAGCCAGAGTATTTAATTTCTGCTCAAGAATTATTTTCACTTTCTGTATGATCTTCTGCTCCTTCAGCATGGTCTGCTCCGTCTGCATGTTCTCCTCCTCCTTCTTCAGGAAGATTCAAATCATATACACTATTGAGCAATGAAGTTATCTTCTCATCGACGATTGTATCAATTTCGTCAAATGGTGCCTTATTGTCTATCTTTTCTTTTACTGCATTCAATGAATTTCCCAATTCGGTCGAATTTGTATCAGACCCTTTCTTGATACCATCAAAGTCCTTAATTGCTTGCGTTATGATTGCCTGAGCCGTCTGGTAGTCTGCTTCATCAACTATGCTTGAAGTTTCGTTACTGACGGTTTGGGCGGAGTGCTCAGTAGATGTCGTATTTGGATCATGTTGACTTTCGTGCTCTCCTTCCTCCATTCCTAAAGCCATTCCATAATGTTCTAAAGTTTCACCCACTAAATCATTAACAACTAAAGCTTTCATAGTTGCATTTTCTTGCTGTTCTTGATCAATTCTAGAGTTAACTACGTCTGCAAGAATGTCATTTATGCTGGTAACCTTGTCTGAAATTTCGGTTTGTGATGGAGACCCAGATTCAAAAGCGTTACTAAAGTTATTCAATGCATTGTTGAGCTCTGTAGCAAGACGAGAATTTCTTTCTGAAATCTCTTTAGTATCATTTGAGGTCAATTGATTGACTGCGTTTTTGGCGTGTTCTTTTGCAAGTTCGGGGTTACTTGAAACCTGATCTAATGCCAATTTTGATTCTATTTTTATCATTTCAACTTTGGTCAAAAAGGATGCGCTTTCATCCCCAGAAAAGGTATGTCCGTACACAGATCTGTTCACAGTTGTACCCAGCATAATCAGCAGTGCTAGTACAGGTATAGAATAATACAGTGCTTTTATCATTCAAGTAGATAGTAGTTCAACACAATAATAGCATTATGGTACAACAATCGAAATCCCTTATTCGAGCAAAAATCAAATGACATTTCAAAAATGTACTTCAAACTATTTTATTAAGGTTTCAAATTAAAATGTAATTAAATCAACTACAAAAAGATAATTGTTGTGTCTCTTGAAAATACGGGATCAGATTTTATTTTCGCGCTTCAAATATACCACAATAATAGCGATAACTACTAGCGCTGGTACCAAATAATATAATATCAATTCATTAGTGGGTATTATTTGATTTGGATCAGCTGCTGAGATGTCGAAATCTGCAGAAATTGGATTTTGCGAATAAATGGGATCACTGTCTATTCTTATCAATAATGAAAGTTGGTAATCTCCAATTTTCTTAAAGGTATACGGAATGGTAATATCACTATATTCATAGAATTTGAATGGAATATCTTGAATAATCGAGCCTTTTTCCTTATCTTTGACTACCAGCGACACAAAAATGTTATCTACATTTTGATTTTCTTTATCTAGAATACTAAAATTTAGTAAAGTTGAGTTATCACCTGCAAATGGGAGAGGAGGGTATGGAGCAAATATTATCTGATACTTTCCAATATTCTTGGTAGTACCAAAGAAATGACCAGAAGTAGTTTGTGAGAGAACATTAATACTAAAAATTAGCAAAACAAGGAACACAAAAAGGTGTCGAAAACGGAATACTTTTTGTACGGCCATAAACATTCTGTGTTAAAAGCATTATATGATCTTATTTTTAATTCATTCCATATATTTTCTGCAAAATTATAACTACTTTCTCATTGCATTCAAAACAATCATTAATGACGCCTTGCCAACAATACTTACAGCTGACCTGAAGTAATACCTGGCAATAATAGAGCCTACTTCAAATCTCAAACGGATGAAAATCTTGAGAAAAGTGATATTGAGGAATCTGAATATGGCAGAATACTTGCGAATTTTCATAATATAATCGATTGTGGTTCCGCTTGTAGAATTTATTAAATGAATTCTACCTGTTTGAACACATGAGTGCATTAATTATGAATATTTATAAATTAAACTTGCTCGGATAAGGATTATGCTATCAGAAAAAACTATTTGTTTGTACTTCAAGCCATGCCTTTTCCGATTCTTAGTAAAGAATACAAATATCCCGACATTACAATCCCTGCAATACTGATGCCCAGGGTAGTCAATAATACCAAATATGAGATGCCTGAATTTGCTTGTAAGCTATCAACAGATTGTTGAATACCAAGTACTTTATTTTGTGACATGTTCAAATCATCTCTGCTTTTTTGTATATCATTTGAGAGCTTACTGATACCAACTTGGACTTGCTGATTAATGTTATTAGTGTCAGCCGTGTCTATAGAGCTATCAGGAAAAGAGAAAATGGATTTTGATTCTACATCTTCTATCTTAAATTCGTTATCAACTTTTTGCCCCTTGACGTCACCTTGAACTACCAAGCTGTATGGTCCTACTCTTGTGGGCAGTACCATACCTTCATATCCGCCATCAGTCGTAGGAGATGGTTGGAAATCTAATACTTTTGTGATAGTACCTGACTTTACAGATAGTGTGAGATTAGCTAGTGCATTAGCAACAGGTATTTCTTCGCCACTTGTCATCTTACTAACCTGAAGTACTATACTATTCAGGTCACCGGCAAGTGGGGGTTCAGTTAACCATCCGGCCTCAATAGTTGTATTTCCAAAAGTCTTGCTAATATGCGCGTACGAAAGTTGGGGAATTATTATGAAGGTTACAAAAGACAGCAGAAAAGTTCCGAGTACAAAAATAGCGATTCCTACCATTTTCATATGGATAAATAAAGTCTTAATACATGTTATATCCTTTATCCTCTATTTTCGATTAGTGTACTAGAAAAAAAGGAATAATAAAATATTCAAATTAATACTATTTCCGTGTAGTTATATTGAATCTACATTTTCGGTCCTATCCAATTTCATCATCTCAGAATGGAATTCTCTTTTTGGCTTTGATATTATGTATGACAACACTAATTGGTTTTGGCGCTTTCAACTTAGCTTATGGACATGCATTTGTGACCAATAGTAACCCATCACAATCGCAATCAATATCGGCATCTCCAAATCAAATAGATGTTTTCTTTAGTGAACCAGTTGATCTGCGTTATAGCAGTATGAAAGTTTTGGACTCAACTGGAAAACAGGTTGATCTAGGACAGGTGCATTATAAGGGAAGCGATGAGGCTTCGTTGGAAGTTTCTGTTCCTGTTTTGAAGGATGGTACGTACACAGTATCAACAAATGTCTTGTCTCAAATTGACGGTCATGTGACAGATAATGCCTTTGTATTTGGCATTGGACAAGCAATATTGCCCACAAATGTAACCAGCACGTCCCCTTCTGCTACTCTTTATTTGCCGGAAGCCATAGCCAGATTTCCTACACTTTTAGCTCAGGTAATGATAGTAGGAGCAGCCTTTGCAAACCTTTGGATCTGGAGACCATTATCAAATATTTCTACTCTCAATAGATCAATATCTCAAATGAGAAAGAATGTAATCAAAAATCTGGCAACTTATTATGTTATTGCCTCAATTATATTAATCTCGTCAAATTTTGCGATTTTGTATTTTCAGGCAATTTCAATTAACGCAAGTATAATCGACGTTCTGGGGACCAAATTTGGCACCGTAATGGTAGAAAGATCGGTAATATCTATAGTAATATTTGGTATCTCATTATACGAGTTCAGACAATTTAGGAAAAATAAATCTCACATGTTCTCTAAACTGGAAAGCTTTGGTATTTTGATAATTGGTATTGTATTATTGGCCACTACAAGTTTGATTGGACATGGTGCTTCAAGTCAACAAGTGGCACCAATAATTCTGGACTTTGTACACAATGTAATTGCCTCAATTTGGATTGGTGGCACGTTTTATCTTGCATTCATTCTGATTCCAAAATTAAGAGAGTCTAAAATTGACTGGTATTACAAATTATCAACATTGTCGGTACTGATCCCTAGGCATTCATTGTTGGTAGTAACGTTGTTGGGAATATTGGTCATTACCGGTCCATTCCTATTGTATATTCTTGAGGATAATTTGACTATGGTTATTGATTCATTATACGGTACATTTTTGGTGTTAAAGCTGTTACTAGCAGGGTTAATGGTGATTCTAGGCGGATATAGCAGTGTAGTTATTTATAATCGCGTTATCAGTTTATTGAAAGTTTCGCAGGTTGTCAATGGCAATTCTGGAAATGACAAGGTATCAAATGAAGAGGCGGATATTGAAGTAAAGACAACTCGTACAGTCGCTAACTTTAGAAAGGCACTCGTAATTGAATCCATCCTTGGAATTGCATTGCTAGTTAGCGTTGGCCTTTTGGTAAATACTGGAATTCCAGCAAGTGAAGAACTAAAGAATCAGGCACAGTCAGGGGTGGCGCAATCAAATCAAATAGCTCCTTATCAATCGACTAGATTCGTAGATAAGAACACGCAAGTTGTCATGACGATAAGTCCATTTGAGGTTGGAAATAATAATTTCAAGATCTCTTTCCTAGATATGAATGGAAAACCAATTGAGGTCCAATCAGCAGGAATAAAATATCGACAACTTGAAAAATCCATTGGTCCGATTACCGCAGATCTTGAAAAACAATCAACCGGAGTGTTCTCTGCTAATGCTTCGTTTGGTATTCCTGGTATCTGGGATATGGAAGTGCAAGGAATGCCTTTAAAACAAAATATGTCCAGTCTTGTGGCCTCGTTCAACAATCTACTGGTAAAACCCAACTTTGATGGCTTAAAATTTAATGTGACAAATTATCCAATTTCAAATACAACTATTCAGCCATTATATCCTATCTACGACAAGAGTAGAAACCTAATTTGGTTTGGAGATACCATTATTGGAAGCGGTCGCATTTTCGCATTTGACATAAACACAGGAAATTATGTTGAGCACAAGATTAATGGGACTAATATTGTGACATTGATGTCACTTGATTCAAAGAATAGTTTGTGGTATGTTGATCCGCTTACAAAAACTATAGGAAACTATGATCCATCTACAAAACTCAACAGGCAATTTGCTTTTCCAAGCTATGTTACCCCATCAGGAATTACAATTGATTCAAGTGATAAAATTTGGATAACCTCACCAACATCAGGAGAGGTTATACTCTTTGATCCTCAAATAGGTAAAGTGACTCTTAAATTACCCATTAATGAAAATAAGGGACTCCCATTTGCAATAGTCTCAGACCCTCTGAACAAGTTGATATGGTTTACTGATCAGGGAGGAAAGTTGGCAAAAATTGATCCTACTAATAACTATTCCATAACAGATTACTCACCAGCTGATAATCAATCATTACAAAGTCCTACTGCTTTGTTGATTGATAAATTAACAGGTGAAATATATATTTCAGAGCATGACGGTCACAAAGTAACTTCTTTTGATCCGCTGACAAGAACATTTACCGATTTACCGATAATCAATGAGTCAGGTTTACCATTCGGAATGGCATTTGATAAGTATGGTAATTTATGGGTAGCAGAACATACGATTAACAAAATTGCAGTGATAGATACTCAAAAATCAAAGGTTAGGGAAGTAACACTGGAAAATTCCGCACCGTTTGTACAATGGCTTACCTCAGATTCAAATGGGAACATATGGTTTGCAGAGCAGCGAGGAAATTCAATTGGGATGATAGAATCCGCTGCTGGACCTGCGATAGCGCAGCTGAGGACAGAATCATCTGGTGTTTCTAATGAAAGTACCTCATCAAATGTCCAGTTAAGTGTCAGTTACCAGAATTTTATTGCGCCGGTGATTCTTGTTGTGATTGTTGCAAGTGGCTTTATGTATGTTAGGAGTGTCTACCAACTCAAGTACAATATTGCAAATTTGACAGAATAATAATTTGCCATAATTGTATCCATGGCTGTACCATAATATTCATTAATGTCAGGACCATTGTTTTCCTAAGTTTGCTTGTTTGTTTGTAGCAGGAGCATCGATTCATAACGCAGAAACTCAAAAGTGAACTGGTCATAACTGGCCAGTTCACTTAAATTCATCTTGTGTCTATTAGGAACCGATCTCGACTATTATCCGACTTTGTGGATAGATTCGACAAGTGTACCAATCAACTTAAATTTGGTACAGGTCATATTGGTATTATGCAATCGGAGAGAAGATACAAGGTACTGGACAATAAGCTAAAAGTATTTGCTCTCACTACAATTATAGTGTCTTCTCTTATTGTCCCTTTAATCATACCCCACATATCCCACCAGTTCATGATTTACCATATTATTATTCATATTATAAGCCTAAATATTGCTGTCTTTCTTGGACTGGTGGCAATTTTTGCCTGCTTGAAAAATAGCAGTATTAGGATGTCCCTTATGGCACTAGGATTTGTGACTCTTGCTGTTGTAGAAGGAATTATGCTACTATCTTCTACTGGCAATCTTGATAACGTAATTTTACCGTCTGTAAATATTGAGTTACCACACATAGTATTACTTGTGATGTTAACATTATTCGGATTGGGACTGTTAAAAGCAAATTGAGCACTGGTTTAGATTCGATTTATCATAATTATTCACGTTTGTACTTTTTTGATACTTTGTCCATAGTACAACAAAAATTATTGACTTGCATCGATGAGAATCCTGGAATTCGATATAGGGAATTATTAAGAATGACTAACTCATCAAATGGAGTACTTTCATATCACATTAATAAATTAGAAAAAATGGAACTTGTTAATGTAGAGAGAAGATCCAGGACTACTAGAATATTTCCACGAAATATTTCAAATGACATTATTGTTCTTATGGGTTTCTTGAGAAATCAAACTTCCTATGAAATCATAAAACTTGTTCACGATAGAGGTCCAATCTCTCAACAGGAAATAATAAAATACACTCGTAAGGCAGCCTCTACAATCTCATGGCATATGAAAAAACTAATACAAGATAATATTGTGTGCATTAAGAATAAGAATACCATTTATGACGAATGTATTGACGCTGCCATTCAGCTATCACATAAGAAGGTAAATTTGTATGATTTGATGAACAGAAATATTGTGAACGGTCTGATTTATAAGACCAATAACTATATTGATAGAAGTATCAATAACTATTCTGAAATAATGGATTCTTATTAAGTCGTAAAACCATTTGAATTATGTTGCAAAGATACATATGTATTGACGATGCTCTTAAATCATGGATCCTCTAACTGAGAAACCTGAAAGGATTGCATTCATTGCTTACAATATTGGAGTCTATGAATCAATACAAAAATTTGCTTCTTTGATTTTGAGTGGAAAGATAAATAACAACCTTGACACAAATAGAATTGCTCAATTGTTATCTGAGACATTAACATTTTATGATGCCGATCTGATTTCGCAATTGATGAATGCACTTTTAGGTAGAAATCAAAATTCAACTATAACGAGAATTGATCCCAACGAAGTAAATTATGTAATGAATCAACTGAAGGCTTGTGGCGTTTCTCTACCGTAAATATGTACTCAATATGACTGCGTGTTTGTTTGTTATTAGTCTTGGAACAAACTACATACAAGTGTCATGACAAATTATCTGTAATTACACATTGGAATTAGAAAAGTTAGGATGAGCCCCGATATCATAACAAGTTATGATAATTCATAACAATAGCTTAGTCTGTGTTAAATATAATTTACAAACATTGTATGTTATGGAATCATTTGGAATAATTGAAATGTTGGGATGGTATGTAGTTGGATTTTCGACAACAATACTGACTCTTCAGATAGTATCAAAACTAAATCTTGGACACAGAAAAGAAAAGAAAATGGCAAATCTGGGATCATACGCAGTGCTTAGATGAGGATGGAGGATAGTTAACATCTAGATTTGATGTTGTAATATGGATGCATCTAAACGACTGACTGTGTTATGTAGTAGAGAAAATGGGAAGATCACTCGATATCCTGAAAAAGTACGAATACTGGACAATGGTGTAGAACACTACTTTGTAGAAGTGACTGGCAATGATGGGATTCAATATGGATTACAGGCATACGGAGAGGAAGCAGTATCATTATTCAAAGAAACAATGAAAACTCTTGGAAAGACTGCTTGACTTTGGAAACATATTGAGTCCTTTATTTTTCTTCGTTTTCCGTGTTCTCTTTTGCTAGATTCAATGAAATAGAATTAATACAATAGCGCTTATAGGTCGGGCGAGGACCATCATCAAAAACATGTCCGAGATGTGATCCGCATTTCTTACAATTAATCTCAATCCTCTCCATTCCAAAGCTATGATCGGATAGATATTCTACATTTTCTTCAATTGGCTGATAGAAACTCGGCCAACCTGTCCCTGAATCAAACTTTGTATCTGATTTAAACAATTCAGCTCCACAGCAGACACATTTGTAAACTCCCTTTTCCTTTGAATAATAGTACTGCCCTGAAAATGGCAATTCCGTACCTTTCTCTCGACACACCTTGTATTGTTCCGGTGTAAGTTTATTTTTCCAATCTTCATCTGTCATGTCTTCGATTTTCTTGTCGTCCTTCTCCATGCTTATTATTGAATAACAAAGATATAAAAAACAATGGCCCATAGAATCGAGGGTTCGCGTAACGGCAATTCTTGCAGACTATCGCCCTCATCCGTACTGAGACAATCCAATTCATCTGGACATCACTGACTATGACATTTTATATCGGGGATAAGATCATGTCCATGTGGGCTGGTAGTTCAGTGGTACGAACGTTTGCTTCGCAAGTAAAAGGTCGTGGGTTCAAATCCCACCCAGTCCAATAGACTCAGTTATTTTCAGAGACAGCAACGAATATCAGTCTAACCTGATTCTAGATATGAAACCAATCTACTTATTTCCAATGTAAAAATATCAAATCTATTTTTCAAATGATGTTCATCATTACTGGTTTTTGTAATATTTTCTGGTGCCTTTAGTTCACGGATTAATTTATTTCTTTGTTGCACTGCAAAATAGATCGCAAATTTAGTAATGCGATATGTACTAATATGATGATCAATGATACTTGTACAATGGATGTAACCTATGATTTTTCAAAAAAGGTTGTATTGATCACGGGAGGAACCGGAGCCCTGGGAAGAATTTTGGTCAAGAAATTTATTGGTGCTGGTGCAGTAACTATCTCGTCATTTTTTAATGAAAAGCAAGCAGAGAAACTGAAAATAGAAAGTCCTAAAGTTGAATTGATTAAATTGGATATGCTAAAGGAAGAACAGTTACTAAGAACAATACCTCAACTGGTAAGCAAATTTGGTACAATAAACATTTTAGTTAACGTGGTAGGCGGTTATCTGGGAGGCAAAAGCATCATTGATCTAAGCGAAGCAGAATGGGATTCAATGATGAATGTAAATCTGAAGTCGGCATTTCTAATAAGCAAGCACGTAATACCAGTGATGAAATCGAAAAATGGTGGTAGTATCGTCCAT
>DASQWJ010000197.1:0-2064 GCA_035640315.1 Nitrososphaeraceae archaeon | reverse complement strand
CCCAACTAATTGATGAGTTTGATTTATCATATAATACTTCATCGTGGATACTGAGTGCATACCTTGTGGCTGGTGCAGTTATGACACCGGTCAGTGGAAAGTTATCTGATATATATGGCAAGAAGAAGATCATGATAATTCTTATTTCAATTTACACTATTGGTCTTGCCATTTCTCCTTTATCTTCAAATTTTTTTATGTTACTGATATCGAGAATTTTACAGGGAATTGGAATTTCCGTATTCCCAGTTACTTTTGGACTTGTTAGAGAACATTTTCCCAGAGAAAAACTTGCGATAAGCCAAGGTATAATTAGTTCTATGTTTGCCGGTGGCTCAGTCCTTGGATTAGCAATAGGCGGAAGCATTGTACAATATTATGGTTGGAGATTAACTTTCTTTTCAATTATTCCAATCGCCATTTGTTTGATTATTATCATTATGAGGTTTATTCCAACTGAAAGTAGATTAATTAAAGATTCCAAAATTAGGAACAATGAATCATACGAAAAATTTGATCTGAGAGGTGCGATATTACTAGGAATAAGCATTGTTACGTTTCTTTTATTTATTACCTTTCTTAAAACCGACACTTTTAGTACCGATGATACTAGACTAAATTTTATTGGTATTCCATTAACATCCTTAATTTGCTTGACAGTTTTCATATCAAGTTTTATTTTGTTTTTATTCTTTGAAAGAAAAACAAGGTACCCTCTTATCTCTTCAAGAATTTTTCTTGATAGAAGAATTTTAGCTTCTAACATCATTTTACTAATTGTGGGTATGTCTATGTTTACCATTTTTCAGACATTGCCTATATTGACACAAAGTCCATATCCTATGGGTTTTGATAACAATGCCTTACAGATGTCATTGGTGCAAATACCATTTGCACTTGTTCTATTAGTTTTGGGTCCATTAGTTGGCTTTATAATAACAAGAATCGGACAGACAACGCCATTAGTAATAGGTACTATTGCCATGTCACTGGGATTTTCCCTGATTTTGCTTGGAAGATTCAACGAGTTTTATATATCCGCCTATTTGGTAATAATTTCAATTGGCCTGTCTTTAACAAATGTCAGTAGCACTAATATCGTCATGGTGCAAAGTTCATTTGAACAGATAGGCATCTCACTTGGGATCAGTAACCTTCTAAGGATCATTGGCAGTTCGATTGGTCCAACAATTGCAGGTTTATTCATGCAGACACACCTGCTACCTGTCAACCTGTCTAAGAACCAATATCAATATTTTCCCGCAGCTGGTGCATACGATCTTATTTTTGGTGCTATGCTGCTACTCTCCTTACTGGCATTGAGTATTTCGTTTCTCTTAATCAAAAAACAACGCTCAGACCAATCATGAAGCAGTATTTTCTAGAAACCTCTTTGTGGCATATGCTCTGTGTTCAAAGATCTTTTGAAGCTTAGTTTCAAAGTAGAATTCTAGCAGTCTGCCTACGAATCCAAATGGCAGTTCAAACTTAATTTTATCGATAACTCTTGTTTTATTATGGTCAATTGATTCAAATTTGTGCCTGTGAGACCATACTCGAAATGGAGGATTTATATTTTGACTTTGAATCATTTCATCTACGTACTCATATTTTTCAAGAAAAGTTATTTTGGAGCACCATTGTGCACCGATTATTATTTTTCCATTAAAACACGCAACTGTTCCATTTTTCAATATCCTATCGGAACATTCTATTAGTTTCAACTTAATATCCTTAGGACTAACAATTTCAAGATGTTTTATGTCTGTATAGAATTCCCAGACTCTATCAATATTAGAATGTACTTCAAATTCATTTTGAAAATTTTTCATAGGATATTCTTATCAACCTTAAAGTATTACTTGATTCTTTAGATATAGAAACATATTGTTTAAAAATTAGTAAATGTCTAAAAATTCATGGTTAGAGTAATAACCTCAAAGTCAGTTAATTTACCTCGTGAAGAGGTTTTTTCTACTATAAGAGAAATAGATAAGCTACCAACATTGTTTCCAGAGAAGTACAAGTCTTTCAAAATTATTGAACGGTCAGATAATCACATAC
>DASQWJ010000196.1:0-10144 GCA_035640315.1 Nitrososphaeraceae archaeon | reverse complement strand
GTCTTTCACAGCTCTATTCCACCAATCTGTCCACCATGCTTTTGCCGGAGCATATTTGGGCCCACCGCCATTTCCAGTAGGATAACTTGGATTATCTTGGAACAGAAATGAAGGAAATCCTGTTCCTCTCTGTGGATTAAACCAAGATGAGGTGTGGAATTGGTGATTATCATAAATGACATTAACATTATATTTATCTGCCGCTTGTGCAACAGATTGTAGTTCAAGCATAAAATTAGTTGGGTCTCTTTCATAAGATTCCCAATAAAATACGAACCTTACGTGATTCATTCCAGCTTCAGAAATTAGTCTAAAACTATCATCAAAGTAGTTGCTTGGCATTATACTTCCCGTCGTTCTGCTTTGTGGCATGCTTGTATAGTATCCCTTCATATTTACACCAAAGAATATTTGATTCGTCTGCTGCCCATGCGAATTAAGTACAAATGAGTTAGTTAGCAATACGGAGAAAATCACAACCGACAGAACTAATTTAAAACTAATAAGATCTCTTGTAAAACTAATACTGGGCATTTGATCTAGGATAATTATTAACATTATAAAATAGTTTCCAGCCAATCATTTGCATTAAATTGATTGAGATAGAGCTTCTAGCTCATTTTTCCTAATTTACTTCTACAATTTGCCCATTATCTGGAGCAATTGCATCAAATCCATATTTTTCTTTGATTTCAGAAGCAAATTTTGTACATGACATATCATCACCATGAACAGTAAGAACTCTTGGATTGCCTTTGATATTGTCAACTATCTCAAATAGTTCTGATCTACTACTATGTCCGGAAAATTCATAATGTTTTACTTCTGCCAGACTTTTCTTTGTTTTTCCATTATATGATACAAGTCCTTTTTCAAGGAGTAGTCGACCAGGAGTACCTTTACCTTGATACGATACTAATGCAATACCATTATTGGCATTTTTTGCTATTTCCTGTAAATAGAACAATGCTGTTCCGCCAACAAGCATTCCTGCAGGAGAGATTATTACTCCTGGCTCTTTTATCAAATGTTTTCTTCTATGCCATCCTTTAACCCATTCAATTTCCGATATTATTTTCTTAAATCCCTCAGGATCTCTTAGAAATGCTGGATTTCTTAGCATTATTTCATTGGCTTTTAATGCCATTCCGTCCATAGATATTTTATGCCTGAAATTGTTAACTTTCAAAACACACGCAATCTCTTGTGCTCTTTCTACTGAAAAGGCTGGTATGAATAGCGTTCCTCCTCTTTCAACTATATCATAAGCAAATTGCAACAGATTTTTTTCTGACTCTTCTCTTGATGTCTGTTCTGTTTGAGAATAGGTACTTTCTATGATTAAGACATCAACTTGGGGTAAATCTAAATCGGCAGGTCTCAGTAGTTTTGAACCTCTCTTATTAATGTCACCTGTATAAAAAATACGCTTTCCTTCACTTTCTACCATTATTGAAGAGCCTCCTATGATATGGCCAGATTCGTATAAGGTAATTTCCATGTTATTAAGCAAATTCTTTTCCTTATACTGTAGGGTTCTTGAATGTCTCATCATATTGCTCAAATCTGCATATTCAAAGGGAAGATAAAATCCAGATATTTTGAGCATATCTTCAATAAGTAATTCAGAAAGTTCGAATGTTGGGTTTGTTCCCACGACTGAGATATTTGAGCTGGATAAAAATAGCGATGGAATATATCCTGAATGATCCAAATGAGCGTGAGTAAGAATGACAGAACTGATATCTTTTGGTCTGACATGAATTGGAAAAGACGGTTCTCTCTTTAACAGCACACCATAATCTAACAATATATTACTATTATTTGATGTTACCAGAAATCCTGAACGTCCGACTTCTTTGCCGGAACCTAAAATACTTATTTTCATATAATAAACACTTGTTTAAACAGACGGGTTTTAAGTCTTTCATTTTTCTGCCATTGATAGTATTCAAACACTAAATTTGAAACGACAGAATAAATTAGAGTTACTATAATTATAAAAGTTGTCAAGAATCGTTATTACAGGCAATCCGGGAGTAGGAAAACGTACTATTAGCAATTTGTTGTCAAAAAGGTTGGCATTTAAATTAATCAATCTTAATGAATTCGTAATAGAAAATAAGCTAGTTTATCCAGATAAGACTTTAGACGTTTATGACGTTCATATTAGAAAAGCATCACTATTACTGAGAAAGGAAATCAAAAAGTATCATGATGTGATAATTTCAGGACATCTTGCTCCATACCTACTAATGCCCACTCAGACTGATCTAGTTGTGGTCCTACGACGTTCACCGCTGTATCTTTTGAAGACATTCAAAAAAAGAAAATATTCGATATCAAAAATAAGGCAGAATATAACTAGCGAGATTCTGGGCATAACGTTGTATGACTGCATAAAAAAATTTGGAAAGCAAAAAATTGTTGAATTTGATACTACAAGAACTTCTAGCAAAGAAATTATCAAACGTCTAATTGAGGCGCTAAATGATGATTCAAAAAGGAGAATGGAGAATATTGATTGGATGCCTACATTGAAGCATCAACAGGAGATTTTGAACCTAATATCATATTAGGTGCATTAATACAGTTTGTTAAAGCGAATACTGGACCTTTTTTTCTCTAATTCTACGATCTAACATGATTTAAATAATAAATGATGTTGAGAAAAAATATCATCCGGTTTTCATGATGAGCAGAGTAAGAATTGGTGTTGATGTTGGTGGTACGTTTACCAAATCAGTAGCAATAGATATGAACACAGGTAGGATAATCGGAAAGGTTACGGTCCCAACCTCTCATTTCTCACAAGAGGGCGTCTCAACCGGTATTGTAGAATCACTAATCAAGCTGATACGTAAGGAAGGCATCGATGAATCAAATATAGAATTAATATCTCACAGTACAACGCAGGCTGTTAATGCATTATTAGAAGGCGACACGACAAAGGTAGGAATTATTGGGATGGGAGTAAGTTTGGAAAAAAATGATATCATGAAAAGAACAAACTTGGGTAATGTTAAGCTGGGGCCCAACAAATATTTGAACACCTGTTATAGATTTTTGGATACTTCAAAATTCTTGGATGAAAAAGAGATTTCACAGGTAATAAGAGAATTGAAAGACGAGGGAGCAACGGTACTTATTGTTAGTGAAGCATATGGTGTTGACGATCCTAGTAATGAACTATATGTTATGGAAAAATCAGATTTACCAGCAACTGCAGGTCATGAACTAACTGGAATATATGGTCTTGAAATAAGGACTCTAACTGCCGCTATAAATGCTAGTATACTATTAAAGGCCATTAGCACTGCAAAATATGTCGAAAAAGCTGTACGTCAACAAAAAATCTCTGCTCCACTTACAATAATGAAGGGGGATGGGGGTGTGACCGACATGAATACTTTTAAGACGAAACCAATTTTGACAGTTTTATCAGGACCTGCTGCAAGTGTCGCAGGGGCCCTATTACATCTGAAAATACTTAATGGAATTTTCGTTGAAGTTGGAGGTACATCAACAAACATTTGCGTTATAAAAAATGGTAAACCTGAAGTTAAATACGTTACCATAATGGAGCATCCAACATGCATAAAATCATTAGATGTCAGAGTGGTCGGAATAGCTGGCGGTTCTCTAGTGAGATGGTCAGGAAAAAAAATAACCGATGTAGGACCTAGATCTGCACATATTTCCGGCTTGAAGTATTCATGTTTTGCTGAACCTCAGGAATTAGAAGGAGGACAAATAGTAACATTCATGCCTAGAGAAGGAGACCCAATTGATTATATTGCAATCGAAGCTGGTGCGGGTAAGAGGTTTGCAATAACCACCACTTGTGCTGCTAATGCTTTGGGAATAATCCCTGATAATGACTATGCAAAAGCGGATAAAGAATCTGCACAACTAGCGTTATCAATCTTGGGACGGAGATTGGGTATGAACATGGAAGAAGTAGCAAACAAAATTCTAGATGTTTCAATCAAAAAGATACTACCGACTATTAGAACTTTAATCAGAGAGTACAAACTAAAAGATGATAAATTTGTATTAATAGGTGGCGGTGGTGGTGCATCGGTTCTTGTTCCACTTATTGCAAAGAAACTGCAGTGTCAGTTTAGAATTGCTGACAATTCAGAAGTCATATCTTCTATTGGTGTTTGTACTGCATCAATTCGAGAAGAAAGGGAAAAGATAATAGATAATCCCACTCCTGATGACATATCTGTTTTTGTTCAGGAAGTTGAAAAAATTGCTATTTCAAAAGGCGCTCTTCCTGAATCAATTTCCACTCAATCGGAATATATAAGTGAGAAGTCTCTTTTACGTGTTACTGTCAATGGTAATATGAAGTTAGATGTGAGTGCCAATGATGCAAAAGAAATTGATGACGAAGAAGCCGAAGTATTGGCGTGTGAGCTCTTTGGTATCAATGAAGGTGTGCATAGAATATTCAATATGAAAGATTATTACATTTTTGCATGCGAAATACATAAAAAGAAATTATTTTTAAAATCAAGGAAGCAGCCTGTTTTAGTATTAGATAAGTTCGGACATGTGAGAGTATCGATAGAAAATGCTGATATCTACAGCGGAAGTCCTCAAGAAATGAAAGAAAAAATTGAATCACTGGTTAATGAGGAGGCCTTCTCAAAAGATGATCTCGCACCTCAAATACATATCGTTGATGGAAAAAGAATTTTGGATTTTTCTAGCTTGTCTTCTACTGCGCATGTCCTAAAAGCAGTAACAGATGAGTTAGATAGAACTGTGAATAATCAGGTGACAATGATTATTAAAGTTTAATGAAAAGTTTATGATAAAATGAAGCATTAATGATCTAAGAAATAGTTCGATATAACACTACTTAAATCAACTTTAGCAAAATCATTGGGAATTGAATTTGTGGATATAATCTCCTTTATTCCAGCCTTTAGTAATTTTTCTTTGGCATCATCAATTAGAAGTGCATGGGTACAGATGACATATACATTACCAATACTATTTTTTTTCAGAATTTCAGTAGCCTTAATGATACTATTACCAGTACTTATCATATCATCCACAATAAGAGCATCTCTATTTTCCAACGGTTGTTGATTACTAAGCGATATCGATACGTCGCCGGTGAATCTATCTCGTGATTTGATTAATGATAACATATCTATATCGATAAGTTCCGCAAATTTCTTTGCTCTTTGTATTCCTCCCTCATCAGGGGAAATGACAATGGGATTGTTCAAGGAAATATTTTTTTTAACATAACTAGCCAAAGAAGGAACAGCACTTAGATCCACTGTCTCAAAAGAATAATCCAATGATCCGGGGCTATGTGCATCAATTGTTACTAACTTTGTTGTTCCTAATGACGCCAATATTCGTCCAATTAGATTAATGGTTACTATCTCTCCATCAACAAATACCTTATCTTGTCTTGAGTATGCCAAATACGGATTGACCACACAAATATCACTGGCTCCGTCTTGCTTGCATTTGTAGATAATCATAAAAAGTTGCATAAGATGCTGATCTGTAGGTGGGTATGTGGAATGAATGATGATGCAATGCCTTCTAGCTACACTATCAAGTCTGATTTTACTTTCCCCGTCTGCAAATACACGTAATTCGGCATTCTTATATGGAACATCCAGATCTAATGAAATTTTTTTTGCAAGAGATGAATTTCGGTTATCTGAAATAATTACAGTATTATTTTTTTGCAATGTAAGAATATGAAAATATTTTTTGATCAACTATTTAAAAGTGTCAAATTAACTTGCCAAATTAGTTATTCTGTATATGGAATGTAAAATGTTTTCATATCATCAGCCAAGTCTACATTGCTATGAATGGTTTGTGCTTCTTCCAAGAGAATATTTGGATCATCATATCTTGAACTGAAATGGGTAAGAATTAGCTTGCCACAATTTGATTCCTTCGCAAGTAGAGCAGCCTCAGTTGAAGTTGAATGAAATGTCTCTATTGCTTTATTTTGATACTCATGATTGTATGTTGATTCGAAAATTAGGATATCACAGGAACTAAAGAAATCTTTAAGCTCAGTAGATGGCCTAGTATCCCCAGATATACCTATTTTGCGTCCTTTTCTTTTTGGTCCAACGACTTCATTCGATTTAATTAGTTTTCCATTAACAAATACGTCTTCACCATGCTGTAGCCTTCGATACAAATCTCCTTTAGGAATGGAGAGTTTAGAAGCTTTCTCAACATCAAATATACCTGGTCTGTGATGTTCAGTAATGCAAAAGGAAAATGCATGTATTGAGTGATCGGCTCTGCAACAGCTAATCTGATAATCATCTTCCGATGCAATTACTCCTTCCTTATCAATTACATGAATAACTATTTCAAAAGCCAATTCGATGTTGATAATACGAAAATTCTCCTGGATAAATTCTTTCAATCTCGATTCGCCATAAATATCAATTTTTTTTGTGCGCCCTAAAAGAGACATTGTTTGGAAAAATCCTATTAGTCCTAAACAATGGTCTATATGCAAATGAGTTATGAAAATTTTCATTTTCTTATTTATTCCTAATTTTGCTTGAAGGAAGTTCTTTTGCATCCCCTCACCTGCATCAAATATCAATAATTCCGCTCCTCTCTTAACCGCTATCGATGACAAAGACCTTTTTTCGGTTGGAATTGCTGCAGATGTTCCAAGAAATACAATCTTCATGTCGACCATAAATAATATATCATTAAGTGATCTGGTAAATTATAAGCGTTTGTTTGAACAGTAACATCATAATGATAATCATACTGATTGATGTAATTTGGTCTTGTAAACCTAATTCAAATAAATGAAATTAGTCTAATATCTTGAAAAAATCCTTTAAGAGTAGCTTTTGGCTTTGAGAAAGAGCATCATAAGATTCAATAAACTCCTTTTCTATTGAAATCTGTTCTTTTAGTACGGAACGCAATCTATCGATTGTAATGGGAGTAATGGTATCAATTTCACCGGTAGTGTAAGCATAAATATATGCACTAATAATTTTTATTACAAATGACGGTATTGTTTTTAATAAGAGTAAAATACTTTTTTTCATGACGTCATTACCAGAAATATTACTATTCATATTATTGAAATAAGACTCGAGTATTGTCATTCTGATATTTCCAAGCTCTTCAATGGATGATGCAACTAAGATTCCTGTTTCTGTTAATTCATAGAAAGGAACTCCCTCTAATTGGAGTGCCTTTGGTCCGCGTCTAAGTGGAAGACGACCTGCTTCCCTAACCACACCTGAGGGAATCAAAACTTCGTCGAGATCCTTGAAAATTCCAGAATAGATATTCTGCCAAAGAATACCATTACTTTTTGCAATTGCATGTGCAATGGCTGTTCTAGTTTTTAGTTCTGGATTTTTTTCCAATGCCAGATGAGTAATAATACCCCTTTGTCTTTTAGCTTCACCTGTAAACTTGTTTTTCTTTGTTTTAAACGTATCAAAGATTGCAATATGAGGTGTTTTCTGCCTCAATGAGTTCTTTCACCAGCTATTAGGAGCATGTTTTCAAATTATCAATCAAGTCTTTTATATTCTAATTGTATGATTTCTGATTATTATTCTAGTACTTATTATAAATAGAAAAATATTCAAATTCTGTGAATTTTTATGTTAAAATTATGATTTTTAGATCATGACTAATTAACAAGAAATTTCAAACTAAGTGTCGGCTAGTTCGCAATTAAATGAAATCAATAATTGTATGTTGATCCTTTACTTCCTCTTTAAATAACAAGTTTAATTCCGCTTGCAGGGTCTCTATTCTGCTAGTTAGATATTCGTTTATCTTAAACTCCGAGCAAATATTTAGTGCAGTTTGTACATATTTCTCTACAGAACCTCGTGTTACAGTTTGTAATAATTCATGATGACATTCCAAGCACTTCCCAACTAGTGGCATCCTTCTGTATTTTTGACCACATTTGGTGCACCTAAATGATTGTGATGAAAAGGCTCTCAGATTTCCCATGATGTCTGGTAAAATATGAGTCGTTAAGACCATCGCCATTACTTCGTCTGCATCAACAGCATTGATTAATTTGGCAGTAGTTATTTGCATCTTTAGCTTTTCTTCCATTGTGTTCAAGGTCGAATACAAGCTATGCGATTCATCCAGCATGATATTGTCAGTGGGATGAGTGAATTTATAATCAAAAAATTGATTCTCCTGTCCCAGACGTTTTTTGACAAGATCAATGTTATCTAATACATTGGTCTTTTCCATATTCCAAGAAGATCTATAGAAATCCAATGGATACTTTTCGTCGACATCAATGTTGTGTGCTTGTCTCTGAACTTCATGCGGAAATACTAAAGGTTGGATAAGTAATGGTGCGTCCATTAGTCCACCAATTCTATCGGGTAGATATTCCTTTGAAAAATTTAGAAAAATATCCATCAATAACATTATTGAATCTGCGTCGCCGTCACAATCTCTTCGTTTAGCTGAATGCCAGATTGGTGAACCAAGACATACTTGAGAATTGACAAATCCAATGACTCTACCTATAATACCTACTGAAGTATGTGGCGCTAGACCAACAATTAAGTGCCCAATTAGATCATGTATAGAATTTATCTTGTAAAATGCTTCAAACCCATAAAATCGAGTCAGTTCTTCATCTACAAACTGCGCTATTTTTACCAAATGTTCAGCTGCATGAATCGGTATTATTACATCCTGTATGAATAACTCTAGTAGTTGTTCTGATGATTCGAATTCATTACCTGCATGATCTTTAAGATATCCAAGATCCTTTAGTTTTCCAATATCTGTTTTAATCCATTTAGGCTTGAAGTGAGTTAAAGGTTCATTTGTAGCATCAAAACGTATGGTTCCATCCTTGAATGTGTATAGGTTGTGTTTCTGTCTAAGAATTCCCTTCTCCAGACGTTCTGCGCATCTGTTTTTACCCATCAAAGCCTTAACTCCTTTTAATGGCTCAATGGGTTGTATGTTAAGATGCTTCTTTGCTTTTTCAACAGCAAGTTTAAGAGGATAACTTGTTGGCGAGTGTGTTTTTAATCGATTTCCGCACACAGGGCATACTTCGGATACTTCATCTCCTTTCACTTCGTATCTGCAACTGGAACACATTATTCTAATTGGAGTAGTAGAGCTACAATCTTGGCAGCTAACTGAAATGGATGGCGATTTACAATTGATGCAAATTCTGTTTGCAATTTCAACGAAGAGCGGTTTTTGCATCGCTTTCAGAATATCTCTTGTTGGGCCGCCATTAGTTCCTATAGGGAATAATACGTGAACGGGAGGTTTCATTTTTCTATCAGCTGCTTTTTCTGGCCGACCTACTCGAACAGCAATTGAGGAAGAGAATTTCTCTTTGATACTAACCTTTAGTAACTTTGAAACACGATCTAATATATGCAGTTTTACATTACTCAGATCAAATTCGAAGGGAATGGTTGATAGGAATTTATCAAGGTCCGGACCATATTCGAGGCACCTTTCTGTGAGCATATTTAGAATGTATAGTTGATCCGGATCATCTATCCTTATTTTGCTGTTATCAAGACAAGGCGAGTGTGATATCCCAAGTTTTTCAAAAATTAGTTTTAGATTTGAATCATTAGTAAATAGCTTTTCGTTAGTGTTTACTGTGTTCTCTTTATGTTCTAGTAAATTTACTATCAAATTATGGAATTCATCCTGTGTTAAAGCACTCCAATAACACACATATCCGGGATAAAGTGGAATATCAAAATGCTGACTGATTTTGAGTGCTTCTGTAATGGATGGTCTTTTTTCCAATGGATAGTGTGTTAGCTCGATCAATCTTTCACTGTCAAAACTTGTCAAGTATGAATTTGGATTAGTTTTGCTCAGCCTGTCATCTAGTTCAAGAGCCCAGATTTCTTCTACATATGATGAGGGAAGTAATTGGGTATTGTTTTCGAGAAAGTCACCATAGCTTATTAAAATGTCTCCAAGATAGAGAATTTTTGTAATCTTATTGGCTACTCTTTTTGCGTCGTCTACTGTTTTTATCTTCATGACACTCCCGTCGTTTAGTTTTACAATTGGCGGTTCGATACTGTCTACTAGTGCTATAGTAGAAGCCTTCCCTGGTGCATCAATTTTT
>DASQWJ010000195.1:0-2095 GCA_035640315.1 Nitrososphaeraceae archaeon | reverse complement strand
TAACTTAAAATCAGTAAGATTCTGAGCAACTTCCAGTGCAAAAGAAACCGTATGATAAGAAGATTACAAGTGCTGTAGTTACCAGTGCTCTTCCTTATGCTAATGGCGAAATTCATCTTGGCCATATTGCATCTACGTATTTGCCGGCAGATATTTTTGCAAGATATTCAAGACTTGATGGAAGAGAGATATACCATGTTTGTGCCTCTGATGATTTTGGGACTCCAGTTCTAATCAAAGCTGAAAAAGAAAATAAAACGCCTTCTGAATACGTAGATGCTTGGAATAAACGAGATCATGCTGATTTTAATTCACTAGGAATTTCTTTTGATTTTTTTTCTAATACAAGCTCAAGAGAAAATATAGAATTTGTTCAATATGTATTCAAGAAACTTAATGATAACGGTCACATTTACAAAGAAGAAGTAATTCAATTCTATTGTCAATTTGACAATAAATTTTTGCCAGATAGATATGTCATGGGAAAGTGTCCTAATTGCGGGGCAGAAAATCAATATTCTGATCTGTGCGAAAAATGTGGTCGTGTTCCATATCAAATATTGGATCCTATCTGTGGTATATGCGGCAGATCACCAATAAAAAAGAGCAGTGTACATTACTTCTTCAAACTTTCAAACTTCTCCACCCAACTCAAACTATGGTTGACAAACAATGACAATCTTCAACGCGATGTGGCTAACTATGTAATCAATTGGATTGATGAAGGACTTCAAGACTGGGATATAACTAGAGATTTATCATGGGGTGTTACGATTCCTTTATCTGAAGCAAAAGGAAAAGTATTCTATGGATGGTTTGATAACCATCTTTGTTATATTTCTACTTTCTTGAGGTTTATTCAAAAATCAGGGCGAAATGGCAAAGAGGTTTGGAATAACTCAGAGATCTATCACTTTATAGGTAAGGATATAATTTATCACCATTATCTATTTTTGCCGGCGGTGCGCATGGGATTAGACGAGGAGTACAAGCTACCTGATTATCTTCCCACTAGAGGACATTTGATGCTTCACAATCAAAAAATTTCTAAAAGTAGAAGTTGGTATATTGGTTTAAGGGAGTTTATATCTGCATTTAATCCGGACTATTTGCGATTCTATCTTGCATCAATAACACCTTACTCACAATCAGATATAAATTTTGATTGGGATTCATTCTTGGAAAAAATTAATAATGAACTTATAGCAAACATAGGGAATTTTGTTAATCGGGCATTGACGTTTACTCAGAAAAAGTTCAACAATAAAGTTCCCGAGCCAACTAGCTATGACGAAGAAGATCTGTCAAGTATAGAGGAGATTAGGGCTATATCTACGGAAGTTGGTTCTCTGTTATCTCACAATGAGTGTGATAAAGCATTGAAGCGAATCCTGAAATTTACGACTCATTTTAATCAATATTTTCAGAAAAAAAGTCCATGGTCCAATATCAATCAGGCTGCAACGCCTGTGTATATTGTCGTAAATGCTGTCAGGTCAATTTCTATTATGCTTGAACCCTTTATTCCCTTCTCTAGCGAAAGGATTTGGTTACAATTAGGTATGCCAGGAACCGTACATCGCCAACAATGGCAATCTGTATCCGAATTGAAAATTCCTCCAGGTCATATTCTTGGAAATATTGAAACTCTTTTTCGTAAAATTGAACGAACTGAGATTGAAGAACAAAAAGCGAAATTAGGAAAAAGGGATGAATGAGAAAATAATACGTGGAATAATGGTAGGCCGTTTTCAACCTTTTCATAAAGGACACCTTTCCCTTGCGAAACAAATCTTAGAAGATTGCGACGAATTAATAATTGCTATAGGAAGCGCACAATATAACTATATCTTTCAGGATCCGTTTACTGCCGGCGAGAGAATGTTAATGATACACCGAGCACTATCGGAAGCACGAATAGACCTTACAAAGTGTTATATTGTACCTATTATCAATGATGAAAATAATGCAAGATGGTTTGCACATTTGAAGTCGATGGTTCCTCATTTTGATATCTTATTTTCTGGCAATCAATTTGTTAGCAGCCTTGTTGCAGAAAATGTTAAAACTAAGAAGCCTGAATTTATATCCAAAA